>JBBINO010000008.1:41485-53149 GCA_037443845.1 Acidobacteriota bacterium | reverse complement strand
AGGCCAATATGGGCCGTGTGGACAAGGAAGAAGTAGAAGCGCTCAGGGCCGAGATCAATCGGCTCCTTCAAGTCTTATTGGAGTAGCTCCATGCCTGCACCGAGAATCTTGACCGGAAGAGGTAGCGCCAGAATAATCGGCCACCGCTTGATCCAGAACACGATCCATAACGAGAGCGCGAGCCATGTCCAAACGATCGGAGGCAGTGTCGCTTGCAATCCTGCCCTGAAAGGGTTAAGAGTAACACCATTCGGCTTCTGCCGATGAATGGAGGTGCGAATGAATGTACGTAAGGAACGCGGGCTGAAACAGCTCCCAGATGGGCGTTGGCAGTTCTCATGGTGCCATGAAGGCCGCTATCACCGAAGGGTCGCTTCGACCAAGAGCGAAGCGCGATCCTACCTTGAGAAGATTCACACCCTCATCAGGGAAGGCCGTTACTTGGATAGAAGAAAGGAGGTCAGAATTACCTTTGATGATGCTGTGAAGAGATTCATCGCATGGAGCAAAGCGAACAAAAGGAAACGGACTGCCGAAAGTGATAGCTGGGCGGCTGATTACTGGCTGGGCTCTTCCCACCTTCGCGGAAAACGCCTGGACAGGATTACTGCGGGCGATGTAGCCGCCTTCGTGCAAGATCTCTGCGGCAAAGAGAAATTCAAGCATTCGGGCGGAATCCGTCACTTGGTATCGGACAAGTGGCAGGCTTCCTGGTGCGACTCTGGGCACCAACACCGTTTTGTAGCCAAGACAGAGGAAGACGCCAAGGCCATCCTAAGCAAAGCACTGGAACGGAGAACGTCGGCAAAGAACAAGCCTAGCCCTCTTCTCTCAAAACGGGCTATTGATACTGTCCTCGCTCGGCTGAAAAGACTTTTCTCCCTCTGCATCACCTGGGGACTCTGTTCAACAAATCCAGCCCAGAAGATACCCCTCTTCAGGGAGGACGTTAAACGCGTGAGATATCTTTCCGGGGAAGAAGAACAGGAGTTGCTTTCACACTGCCCGCCTTACTTGCATAGGATCGTCCGCTTCGCTCTGCATACCGGGGCGAGAAAGGGCGAGATTCTAGGAGCAAAATGGAGAGATGTTGACCTGAAGGGCGCCGTATTAACGGTACCAGGATCTCGTGCCAAAGGCAGGTATGACCGGCATATTCACCTGAACAAAGTGGCCCTATCGATTCTGAACGAGTTGCCGAGACCCATGGACAGGGATTCCTACATCTTCGGAAACGGGACGGACCGATTGCCTGCGACCTTTGAGCGACATTGGCATCAGGCTCTCTCGGAATCCGGGTTGCAGGATTTCCATTTCCACGATCTTCGCCATACCTATGCGAGCCGTCTGGTCATGGCCGGAGTCGACCTCGCCGTACTGCGCGAGCTGCTTGGCCATCGCGATTTCACGATGACGCTTCGCTATGCGCACCTTCAACCCTCCAGGCTTAAAGCGGCGGTAGCGATTCTCGAATCGAACCTGCAAAATAGTTGCAATTCCGAAAACCCCGAAGCCGGAAGGAGTTCGCCCGCGTAGGTAATTGCCTGATTTAAAAGGGCTTGTTTGGTCGGGGCGATAGGATTTGAACCTACGACTCCCTGCTCCCAAAGCAGGTGCGCTACCAGGCTGCGCCACGCCCCGTCCTTTACAATGATAACCCGCGCGGCTCTTGCGGGCAAGAGGCCTCTTGCGTGTTGTCATTTCACGGGCCGGGAACCTATATTAGGGATGAGGTGAAGAGGCCAGAGGCCGCCCAGGCTTTGTAGCGCTCCGGTCCTTCGCCCGGTTTCCGGACTAAGGAGGCTCGCATGAAAAGAGCGGTCCTTATTTTGGCGGTTTTCGTAATCGCCGCTTCGGTTGTGCCTCAGGCCAAGGCGCAGGTCCCGCCATCGTGGTTTTTCTACGGTAGCGCGCCAACCCCGTACGACTTGCAGTTTTCGTTCTGGCCTTGGGAAATGGAACCACCGTTCGGCGCGGGGTGGGGCTTGTGGAACATGCCTTCCCCCTTTAGCGCCGAGTGGAGCCCGTGGGACGCGGAGTGGTTCTGGCCCCAGTGGCGGATGTGGTGCCTGGCCGTCGGCGACCCGCTCCTTGTCCCTCCCGGCCCGGCATGGCTCTACCCGCACGGCTGGTGGGGTTATCCCTATTGGAGCTTCGCGTTGCTGAGAGCGCCGGTTGTTGCAAGCCCGGCTCCGTCGCAGATCATAAGGCCCACGCTGCCAAGGCGTCATCAAAAACCTCCGCGGGGCACCTGGGACAGGGGCGGTTCATGGGCGCACCATCCGCCTAACGACGGCTTTCCTTCGCGAGGCGGAGGTTTTTCCCCGCCTTTCGGCCCAGGACGAGGGCCTTCGTTCTCCATGCCTATGGGGCCTTTGCCATCTGGCGGCGGCGCCGTGCCCAAAAAGAGATAGGCGCCAGGCTGGCGAAGCGAAACTTCGGGTCTGATGGATCAAGGATTGCCGCTAAGGCCGCCTACGGCTTCACGAGCAACGGTGCCAAATCATGGCGGAGCGCGGCGCGGCCCCGAGAAAGAAGAGATTCGGCGGCCTTCCGCGAAACGCCTAGCAGATTGGCCGCCTCGATGACGCTCAGCCCTTCTAAGTGAAAAAGGACGATGGCCATTCGTTGAGCCGGAGGCAGGGATTGAAGCGCCGCTCCGAGCGCCCGCCTCGTCTCCGCCTCCGCGGCGTCTGCGGCCGGATCCCCGGCCGAAGGCGCTTCGTATTCTTCCGGCATGGCGACGACGAGCCTCGGCCGCCTCTTCATGTCCAGGCAGGCGTTGACGGCCAAGGTCCGGAGGTACGCCGCAAGCTTTGTTTGGGGTTTGTACCGCCTGGCGTTTTGCCAGAGCTTCAGAAAAACTTCCTGCGCTACCTCTTCTGCTTCTTCCCGGCTTCCGAGGAAGCGGTAGGCCAGCGATAGCACGAACCTTTGATGCACGCGGACGATTTCGGCGAAGGCCTGGTGGTCGCCCGCGGCGGCCAGCCGGACCAGGCCGTCATCAGCCGCCGGGTCATTGACGGAGGCGGGAAGGGAGGAAGAGCCAAAGGCCCCGGCATATTCTTCGCCTTTCACCCTTCACCCTTCACCCTTCAGGGCGACTGAAGCTTCTTGAGCCGCTCCGTGGCGATCTGCGCTTCTTCGGAATTGGGCGCCTCGGCTATCAACGCCTTCAGCGACTCTATCCCTTGCGCCGTCTCGCCCATCCCGAGGTGGCTGAGCCCGAGCTTCAGCATAGAGGCGTTCGCTTTCGGGCTTCCGGGGTACCTGTCGAGGACGGCCTTGAACGCCTCCTTTGCTTCCGAGTACTTTTTCTGGCTGTAGTAACACTCGCCGGTCCAGTACTGAGCGTTGGAAGCCTTGGCGTCGGAAGGAAAGAGCTGGAGGAACTGTCCCAGTTCCTGGAGCGACAAGTCATACTTGCCCTGGAGGTAATCGGAGTAGGCCTGCGAGTAGAGCGAATCTGGCGTTTGCGCCTCGGTGGCCGCTTCCTGGGCCGCTGGAACGGCTGCGCCGGCGGCGGGCGGCTGCGCCGGCGGCGGAACGGTCGCCGGGGCGGCGAAGGTCAGGGGCGGCACCAGCGCGGGCCCCTGGTCACGCTGGGAGCGGAGCGAACCGACCTGTTCATTAAGCACGCCAACCTGCCTGCGCAGCTCGTCGAGATCGGCCCTGATGTCGGCCGTTTGCGCGGAGCGCGACAGGGCCTCCAGCCGCTGGTCCATCTGCTGCAAGCTCTGCTGGGTCTGGCCCAGCCCGGATTCCAACTGGCCAACTCGCTGTTGAAGAGCGGAGAGGTCCTGGCTAAGTTTCTGAATGTCCTCGCGCGTCCCCGCCAGAACGGAGACCGCCCCCGCCGCCAAGAGCAGGGCTAGCAATGCTTTTCGCATGGCAGGCTACTTCGAGTCCTGAAGGACGAACTCGCAGCGCCGGTTCTGGGCCCAGCACGCGTCGGTGTGTTCCCTGCAGAGCGGGCGCGCCTTCCCGTAAGAGACCGTCTGAATCTTCGAGGGGGCGACGCCAAGGCCGACCAGGTACTCCTTGGCCGCGTTGGCCCTGCGCTCGCCGAGGGCGAGGTTGTACGCCTCCGTGTTCCGTTCGTCGCAGTGTCCTTCGACGATCAGATTGAACTGGGTGTGCGCCAAAAGCCACGCGGCGTTGTCCTTGAGTATCTGCCTGTCGGCCGGGAGGATGTCCCACTTGTCGGTATCGAAGTGGATCCTCTTGAGAATCCCCTGCTTGTTGTAGACGTCGGCGCTGGTTTCGACCTGGAGCGTCTCCGGAGGCTTGGGCTCTGGCGTCCACCCGGTCTGCCCTTGTGGCGCAGGGGCTGGAGCGGGTGCCGGCGCGGGCTGAGACTCGGGCGCTTTCGGCGAGCAGGACAAAAGAAACCCGGTCAAGGCCAGAGTTGTTACCAGGGAAATGACGGTCAAAGTACGGGGCCGCATGGCTCACCTCCTACTCTTCCAAATCAGTATAAGCCCGAACTTGTTCCTAGCGCAAGCAAAATGCCGCCGGACGTGACGCTTGTCACGTTAAAGTGCGCGCAGCCTCTTTGTGAAAATGCAGAGGTCGTCTCCAGGGGCGTAATAGTCGCTTATCCTGGCCGCCAGGACGTAGCCGTTGTGAAGGTAGAACTGGCGGGTCTTTTCGTAGGAGGCGAGGCCGCTCGTCTCGACGATGCAAAGGCGGCCTCCGCGGCGGGCCATGTCGGTCTCCGCGGCGGCCATGAGTTTCTTGCCTGTTCCCTTGCCTTGCACTTCCGGGGCGGTCGCTATCCAGTAGAGGTCCCAGGTGCCCCGGGTGCCTGGAGTCGCCCCCCAGCAGGCGTACCCCGTGACATTGCCGTCCGACTCGGCGACCAGGAAGTAGTAATCGTCCTGCCCGGGGTTCTTGAATGGATGGCCAAGAAGCTCCATCGCCACTTCAATCTCCTCGGTACGGAACACGGCGGTCGCCTCCAGAAGGGACCTGATAGGTTCAAGGTCTCCTGGCAGCAAATCCCTGAAAATCACCTCCACGGCCCCTCCTGCCTTCCTGCGGCGGCGACGATTTCCTGCATAAGCCTTGGAAAGTCCCATCCGGCCGCCCTCGCTTGCTTCGCCATTCCGGCGTCCGGAGATATGTCAGGGTTAGGGTTCACTTCGAGCACCATGAGATTTCCGCCCGCGTCCTCCCTCATGTCAACCCTGCCATAGCCCCTGATGCCTATCGCTTCGGCGCTAGCAAGGGCCAGATCCTGGATTTTTTTCGTTAGCGCGGGCTCGACGGGCGCCGGGCAAACGGTCGGGCTCTTCAAGTACACTTCGCTGTCGGGCGCCCACTTGGCCTCGAAGGTGAGGACCGGCGGGTGGCCCGCTGGCATCATCGAGTAATCCACTATTGAAGGGGGAAGCGCCTTCAACGAGCCCCTCCCTTCCACGACCGAGCAGTTGAATTCGCGTCCTTCAAGGAACGGCTCGGCAAGCAGCCCCAAGGAATGGTTGCCGAGCAGTTCGCGCCCCCGCTCCACGAAGCTCTTCTGGTCGCGGATGACGTTCGCCGCCCCGATCCCGTGGCTGGCGTCGTCCGCCGCCGGCTTGATAAAGATTGGGAAGGGGAATGGCGGCGCCTTAATGTCCTCGGCGCGCCTGACCAGGATGCCGCTCGGCACGGGGATGCCCGCGCCCCTCAAGACCCTCTTGGCCATCGCCTTGTGAAGCCCGATGTGCATCGCCATCGCGGGGCACCCCGTCACGGCGAAGCCGAGGCGGTCCAGAAGGAGGCGCACCTGCACTTCGCTCTCCGGGTCACCGGGGAACCCCTCGAAAAGATTGAATACGGGATGGCTCGGCTCCAGGGCTTCGAGCGAATGGAATGCCGACGAATACGGCGGGGTCAGGGGAAGAAGGCCAACGTCGTGCCCGAGGCCGCGAAGGACATCGGCGATGGCCTCCACCGCCTCCAGAATGGCCCGCTCTGCGGCGTCCTCCCGGTTCGCGATGTTGCCGACGTTGTGTATGAGATGAATGAGCCCCTTCTTCGCGCTCATGGCTTCAGGCCAGCCCGCACCGAGTCAGCGCGGAGCGAAGGATGCGCTTCATCAGCTCGTCGTATCCCAGTCCCATTCCTTTCGACAAGAGCGGTAGGTCGCCGTAAACCGGGGAGAGTCCGGGCAGCGGATTGATCTCCAGGAATACCGGCACGCCATCTTTGATGCGAAAGTCCACGCGCGCGACGTCGCGGCATCCGATCGCGCGAAAGGCGGCCACCGCCGATCCATAAAGCCGCTCGAGGGTCTCGCGCGCGAGGGGGGGAGGAACGTCATAGGCGACCTGGTTCTCCCAATCCCTCTTGACTTCGATCGTGTAGGCGAAGCCCGGGTCCGCGCCGGATTTCGGGCGGATGCGCATTGCGCCGACCGCTTTGGGGGGATCGTTGCCAACGACTCCCACGGTGTACTCGTCGCCGGCGATGAACCCTTCGACGAGAACCGGCTGGCCGTACGCGCCCAGAAGACTACCCACTGTAGAACGAAGCCCCTCGTAGTCTCGAATTACGGACTCTTTCCGTATGCCTTTCGACGAACCTTCGTAGGCCGGCTTCGCGAAAAGCGGGAAGGGGAGTCCAGTGCGGCCTGCAAGGCCATCGAGATCCATAGCCGACGAGACGACCCATCCTGGCGCGACGGCCACTCCCGCTTCGGCCGCGAGCCTCTTGCAGAGCGGCTTGTCGAGGCTGATGGCGAGGGTCAACGGGTCCGAAAAGGCGTAGGGAATACCGAGCATCTCCAGGACGGAAGGAACCTGCCCCTCCCGGCTGCGGAAGGAGCCCCGTCCCTCGGAGATGCTGAAGACGAAATCCACCTTGCTGGAGAGTATCTTCTCCAAAAACTCCCGTCCTCCGCCGAGCCTTACCACCTGGTGGCCCTGCGACTCGATCGCCTTCGCTATGGCGTCAACGGTGGCCGGAGGGTCGTACTCCTCGTACTGATCCTCGGGCGCGCCTTCGGGGAGACCGGCCCGCGGAACCTTGAGGTCGTAGGCGAAGCCGATCCGCATCGCGTCACTCCTCCGGGGCGGGGCGTTCGCGTTTGACCAGCCGCGGCCGTTGCGGCTTCGCCTCGAAGGGAAGCGCCGAGGATGAACGGCGGCGGCGGCGCGACACCAACGGCGGCGGGTTCTTATACTGCAGCATCCTCCCCTGGAAGTTTCTCAAGACGAGCGCGTCCTCGGTCTGGTACATGAGGTAGTTCGGCCCGAGCGGTATCTTGCCGCCGCCTTCCGTGTCGACAACGAAGGTCGGTATGGCGAGGCCACTGGTCCATCCGCGCATCCTCTCTATTATCTCGACGCCGGTCCAGACCGAAGTCCTGAGGTGTTCGGCCCCGATCACGGGGTCGCACTGGAAGAGATAGTACGGCCTCACCCCAATCTTCAGAAGCCCCTGGCACAGCTTGAGCATCGTTTCGGGAGTGTCGTTGACGCCCCTGAGCAGGACGGACTGGTTGTTCACCGGGGTGCCGGCCCTCTGTATCTTCATGCAGGCGGCGGCCGACTCCGCCGTTATCTCCCTGGGGTGGTTGAAGTGGGTGTTGAGCCAGATTGGAAGGTGCCTGGAGAGAACCTCCACGACGTCGTCGCTGATCCTCTGCGGGAGAACCACAGGGAAGCGCGTGCCTATCCGGATGATTTCAACGTGGGGGATTTTCCTGAGCTCCGTGAGGCAGTAGTCGAGCACCGGGAGCGGGAGCGACAGCGGGTCTCCGCCTGAGAAGATGACGTCCCTTATCTGGGGCGTCTTGCGGATGTAGTTGATCATGGCGTCAAGCATCGGCCGGGATTTCGGCATCTCGCCGTCGGCCCACTCCCTGCGGCGCGTGCAGTGGCGGCAGTACATCGGGCACATGTTGGTCGCGATGAAAAGGGCGCGGTCGGGGTATTTGTGGACGAGCCCCTCGACCGGCATGTCGCCGTCCTCGTGCAGCGGGTCGTTGATTCCGACGCTCCTGTAGGTGAACTCGCACGCCGCCGGAACGGCCTGCTTCCTGACCGGGTCTTCTGCGTCGGACGGGTCTATCAGCGACAGGTAATAAGGAGGGATGCCGATGTGGAGCTGGTCCTCCACGAGCCTAAGCTGGTCGAACTCGGCCTTGGAAAAAGGTATGTACTTGGCCAAGGTGGCGAGGTCGCGAACGCGGTTTCGGTATTGCCACCGCCAGTCGTTCCACTGGGCGTCCGTCGCGCCCGGGAAGAATAGATTGCGGTTGCTCTGCGGTAACGGCTCAGGTGCTGGGGCGTCCAGCATGGTTCCCTCCCTGCGGGGCGTCGCCCCGCGGCGGCAATCCTGGTGCCAAAAAACGTGAAGGCCCCACCGAAGACGGCGAGGCCCGTAAAGGTTTCCTCGAAGTGGAAACCGAAGGTTCGGGGATTTTCAATATCAGCGGTTGCTCAGGCTCCATTCGCCAGGGTGATGATTCCACCCCTCCGTGAGTACTGCCTCCAAGCGCCGTGCTGCAAAAAAATAGTGCGGCTGGCGCCACGACTTACCGACAATATATACTTTTTTAAAAATATGTCAAGGGGGAGTATCGAGCCTCAAATGGCCCCCAAGAGGTTGGGGGAAGGCGTGAAATGCCCTGTTTCCGGGCATCCACAAGCTATTTGAAGAAAAGAAGGGATGCTCCCGAGAGCGCTCCGATGGTCCCCAGGACCGCCCTTAGAGTAATCTTGTCGCCGAAAATCCATTTGCCGAGGGGGATGAGAAGAACTGGAGGCAGGCTCATGAGCGCCGCCGCGATGCCCACCTTCGCGTACTTCACCGCCAAGAGCGAGAGCCACACTCCGAGGAAAGGGCCGAAGATGGCGCCCAGCGCCGTATAAAGCAAGCCGCGGCCGTCGCGCATCTTTCTGGCTGCTTCAAGAACGTCTTTACGGAAGAGAGAGACTGCCCACAGCCCAACGGTCGCGACGGCCATTCTGATGACGGTCCCGGAAAGAGCGGGAAGCTCGCCGGCGAGTCCCTGCTTTGCCATAAGCACCCCTGCCGCCTGGCACGCCGCGCCGCCGAAGGCCAGAATGCTACCTCTGACAAGATGGCGTGGCGCGCCCTCTTCCTGCCTCTTCTTCGCCCCTCCAGTCACGACCCATGCGATGCTTCCGAGCGTGATGACGACGCCCGCGAGTTCCCTGGCCGAAAGGTTTTCGCCCAGGAAGAGAAACGCCATCAGCGCGGCCAGGATCGGCCACGAGGCCATCACGAGCATCGCTCGCTGCGTTCCCAGTTCGACGAGCGATTGGAAGAGGAGCGTGTCCCCGAGCGTCAAGCCCACGAGGCCGGAGACGCCAAGCCATGACCAGGCCCTGGCCCCCGCTTCCAGCGGCAGGAAAGAGCCGTAAAGCGCCAAGTGGGTCGCGCCGAGAAGGGCGACTGCGATGACCAGCCGGACGCGATTGACCGTGTAGGAGCCGATTCTCAGGCTCGCAAGAGTGAAGAAGATCGCCGTAAATGCCCAGAGCACCGAAGTTGCGAGAGCGGCCGCCTCGCCACCCGCGCCGTGAAAGAGGTCACTCATCCCGGCCCTGCTTCAAGTGCAGCTCAAAAAATGCCAGCAGCCGGGCGAAGAGGTCGGCGCGCGCCGCCCTTTCCGCGATTCCGTGGTCCATCCTCGGATAGTAGGCGGTGGCGAACGGCTTGCCCGCCTTCAAAAGCGCGTCCACCATCTGCGCGCTGTTGCCGAAGTGGACGTTGTCGTCGCAGAGCCCCTGCGCGATGAGAACGGGGGCCGTGAACCGCGAGGCGGAAAAGAGAGGAGAGCTGTCGCGGTAGCCTGAGGCGTTGTCCTTCGGGAGTTTAAGGTAGCGCTCGGTGTAGCAGGTGTCGTAGTTCATCCAGTCGGCGACGGGCGCGACTGCGACGCCGGCCGAGAAGGTTCCTTCCGGCGCGTTTGCCATGGCGTAGAGCGTCATGAAGCCGCCGTAGCTCCAGCCCCAGACGCCCACTCTCGCCGGGTCAACGAAGCCGAGCGACTTGACGTAGGCGAGCCCGGCGAGCTGGTCCTCGAGCTCCGTCTTGCCGAGGCGGCGAAGAAGCGCCGCCTCGAAAGCTGATCCGCGCCTCCAAGAGCCCCTGTTGTCCACGGTGAAAACGGCGAAGCCGTGCTCGGCCAGAAGCTGCGCGACGTATTCCCATCGCCCGCCCCACCGCTCCTGCACCATCTGCGCGTGCGGCCCGCCGTACACGTCAATGATCAGCGGATATTTTTTCGATGGATCGAAGCCGCGCGGCTTGTAAAGCTTGCCGTGAAGCAGGTCTCCGGATGGCCCTTTGAACGCGACGAACTCCGGGGCGACGAAGCCGAACTTGATCAGATCCCCGCGGTCCGCGGCGGCGATCTCCCACGCCTTGCCGCTTCCGGCTGGCCTCAGCGTCCATACGGGCGGAGCGGCGGCCGTTGACGCGCGGTCGAGCCACGACGCGAAGGAAGGCGAGACGAGAGCTTCGTGCCAGCCCTTGCCGTCGCTAACCCTTTCCACCTTGTCTTTTGAAAGCATGGCGCGAAAGAGGTTTTCCCCGAGAGGGTCATCGGCGCCCGAGGAAAAGTAAACTTGGCCGTTTTTCTCGTCAACGCCATATATCTCGTCCACGTCCCAACCGCTGGGCGTCAGCGCGCGAATCTCGGCGCCGCCTGGGGCGTGGAGGTAGAGCCTCGCGTGGCCGTCTTTCTCGCTCGTCCAGATGAACCGCCCGTCCATCAGAAACCTCGGCCCGTCCCCAATGTTTACCCACGAGGCGGACTTTTCCTCAAGCAGCGTGGCTTCAGAGCCCGAGGCGATCCCGTAGGATTTCAGCTCCAGCCGGTCCTGTTCGCGGTTCAGAAGCTCGAACGCCAGCGCGCGCCCGCCGGGGCACCATGCGACTCTTGGAAGGTAGCCCTCTCCCGACTCGGCTTTTGGCACCCACGTTGCCGGGCCGCCTGCTACCGGAATCACGCCGAGTGATACCGCCGGGTTCGGGTCGCCTGGGAGCGGGTACTTCTGGAGTCCAGCCTTGGGGTGTTTTTCGGTAAGGTCCGGGACGGGGTAAGAGGGGACCGCGCTCTCGTCGAACTTCAGAAACGCGATGCGAGACGAGTCGGGCGACCACCAGAAGGCGGTTTCCATGTCCAACTCTTCCGTGTAGAGCCAGTCGGGTTCCCCGCAGAGAATGTCGGGCTCGCGCCCCTCGGCGAGCGTCTTGATAAGGCCTGTGGCTACTTCGAGAATCTTCAAGCTGCCGTGGCTCGCAAAAGCCAGCCACTTGCCATCCGGAGAGAGCGCCGGGTTGCTCGCCTCCTCATCCTTATCAATAAGGAGCCTTGGCTCAGCCCCCGGACCGTCCCAGAGAAACAGCCCCAGCGTGGTGGAGAGCAGCAAACTCCTACCCTTGCCTGCGGGCGTGGCCGAGAAGAAGGAAGCGTTCGTTACGCCTACGCCTTTGAACGCCGGAAGCTTTGAAACCATCGAGCGGAACTGCTCCTGGGAAAGAAGCGTGAAGGCTTCCCGGCCGGCGGCTGATATCTCCATCAAGCTGGAAGGACCATGCCCCGTTTGCGCCGGTGCGAAGAAGATGAGCTTCTTCCCGCCGTCAAGCCATTTCGGCTGGCGCGGAAGCCCGTCGGGCGCCGCGCCCCTTTCCACCGCGAGC
>JBBINO010000008.1:0-41385 GCA_037443845.1 Acidobacteriota bacterium | reverse complement strand
CCATTTCGGCTGGCGCGGAAGCCCGTCGGGCGCCGCGCCCCTTTCCACCGCGAGCGCCGGCGTCAGGGTCTCGGCCGCGGTGGCGGCCTTGGGCAGAGTGAAAATGAGCAGGCATGAAAAAAAGAGCGCGAAGATGTATCTCCGGTGCATCAAGTCACCTCGCTTCTGTGCAAGACGGTTTGCCGTAATTTCTCCAAGCCCGGCGGCGTCGAAGGCGCCGCCTCCTGCAAACTGGAAAATCGCCCTACGCCTCCGTCCCCGACAAAATCTCGTCGAGGGCTTCGCGGTCCATCGGGGATAGATTCAGGAATTCAACGCCCACTTCCCACGTTCCTCCCTCGCCTTCGCGGGCGTACACGACCTGCGCAGGGGCCTCGATGAAACCGTCCCCCGCCGCTATCGTGAGCCACAGGGCGGTTCCCTGGTCAAAAGGCTCCTTGCTGTCGAACCGGCAGCCGCCTCCCCCCAAGGTCTTGGCTTTCGCGAAATGGCCCGAGTCGGTCTCGGTTGCCCTGCGCACGAGGACCGGATTCGAAGCCGGAATTCTCGGGAACCTCCTCATCTGGCCTGGCTGGGTCATGGCGTCACCCTCACCTTTCCCTCATCATCCTAAAGCCTAATTGGTTTTATGGCAAGGCGCTTGGCCTTTAAAGGCGAAATATTGTATAGTTGCCGCCTGGGGGACGTATGGCTCAAGGGTCAAAGCTGAGGGCGCTCGTGAGGGACGCCACCTTCGCGCGGCTGGACGGCGACGTTCAGAGGCTCGTGGGAGAAAGGCTGCTGCTCGTCGAGAGGGCCGTCGCGGAGCGGCTCAATTCCCCCTATGCCCCGCTTTCCGATATGGGAGCTTATCTGGCCGAGAGCCGCGGCAAGCGGCTTAGGCCGACGCTCCTTCTGCTTGTCTCCAATTCTCTGGGATACCAGGGCGACGCAGACGTCGTTTACGCCGCGGTGTTCGAGTTCATCCACACCGCGACGCTGATTCACGACGACATAGTGGACGAAGCGCTTTTGCGGCGGGGAAGGCCTTCCCTGAATTCCCGCTGGGGGCCCGAAAAGGCCGTTCTGATGGGCGATTACGTCTTCATCACTGCGATGCACGTGGCGGTCTCCCTGGGATGGAGCGGCGTTCAGCCCGTGGTGGCCGACGCAGCTCTCGGCCTCATACGCGGCGAGCTGATCCAGAGCCACCGCAAGTGGGACTTGACCATCACGGCGAAGGAAAACCTCGAGATCATCCACTTCAAGACCGCCGGCCTCTTCGCGGCTTGCGCGCGGACGCCGGCCTTCCTCGCGGAAGCGCCGAAAGAGATCCACGAGGCGCTGTGGGATTACGGCCGGTTCATGGGCATCGCCTTCCAGCTCGTTGACGACTGCTTGGATTTCAGGTCCGACGAGAGGACGCTCGGAAAGCCGGCCGGGCTCGACCTCAAGGAGGGGAAAGTCACCCTGCCCCTGATCCTCATGATGGAAAACGGCACCGCGAGGGACCGCGCCTTCGTCGAGGCGCTCGTCGCTTCGAGGCGGTTCGAGCCCGACATCCTGCGCGAGCTGGTTGACAGGGTGATCGAGTCCGGCATGGTTGACCAGGCGGAGTCGGCCGCGAGGGATTACGCGGCGAAGGCGGCGAGGCTGTGCGATGTTCTTCCGAAGGGGCCTGCTCGCGACGTGCTCGCCCAGCTTCCCGAGTTCGTCATCCGCCGAAGGTTCTAGGCCAGATGGCGCCCCTCTACCGCTGGATATTCTTCGACCTCTTTGACACGCTCTGCACCGTGAACGAGCCGGCCTACTACCAGGGGAAGAAACGCGCGGCCGAGGCGGTCGGCGTCCCTTACGACGACTTCATGAAAGCCTGGAAGAAGACCGGCCCGGCGGCGAGCGTCGGGCAGCTTCGCGACCCTTACGCCAGGGCAAAGGCGGCGCTCGAATCACTCGGCGTAACGGACCGGGCCAAGATCGCGAGGACCGCCGAGCTTGACATCGAGACCATCAAAGGCTGCGTCTTTTTCTACGAGGGAGCGGAGGCGGCGCTTGCCTCCCTGAGGGCGAGGGGTTTCAAGCTGGGCCTCATAAGCAACGCCACCGCCACGACCGCCTTCGTTGTCCAGCCGCTCGGGCTCCGCGAAAAGCTTGACGTGGTGGTATTTTCCTACGAAGCCAGGGCCGTGAAGCCGGACCGCGCCATCTTCTCCCTGGCGCTCCAGCGCGCCGGTTGCGAGGCCGGCGCGGCCGTTTTTTTCGGCGACGGCGCCAACCGCGAGCTCGACGGCGCGCAGGAAGCGGGCATCGCCACGCTTCGCATTGACCACCCGGTGAAAGCGGAAAGCTTCAGGAACCGCGACGGCCTCTCCGGCCCAGGCCACAAAACAGTCCGCTCCTTCACCGAACTTTTGGCCCTGCCAGAGCTTCAAGAGCCTGCGCGCGCGGTGGAAAGCGAATAGGCGCCGGGTTCACCACAAAGGCCACAAAGGGAAGATTGAACCACAGAGGCGCTGAGGCACGGCCCAATTTTGAATTGCGAATTTTGAATTTTGAATGGATGCCGGAATCGCCGATAGATAAAAGTACCACCATTCAACATTTAGAATTCAAAATTGAGAATTCAATTGCCCGCCGTCTCGGTGCCTTCTCTGTGGCGAGATTATCACTCAATCACCACGAGTTCGGCGTTGCGCTCGACGGCGTCGCCTTCTCGGGCCTTGATCGCTTTGACTAAGCCTGATATCGGGGCGCAAAGCTCGTTTTGCATTTTCATCGCCTCGACCACGACGACGCCGGCCCCCTTCTCGACGCCGTCACCCTCTTTGACCAGCACCTTCACGACCCTTCCGGGCATCGGCGCCCTAAGGCTTCCGTGGCTCGGGCCGGGGCTAGCGCTCTTGCCTCTCAGGGCGAGGTCGAGCGGCGTAAGGAGGGTCACGGAGCGCATTCCGTCATAAAGGTGGACGCGGAATTCATCGGGGGCCGACTTGTGGACGGTCGCTTCGTAGCTTTTGCCTGAAACGGCGAGGGAGTAGAGGTCGCCGACGACCCTCACGCTGTCAACGTCATAACTCTTGTCGCCGAGCGTTATGCGGTAACCATGGCTCTGTTCGGCGATCTCGGCCGGAACCTCTTTGCCCTCCCTGAGAATCACGTAGCGCATGGGCCGTCTCCACATGAGAATAGGCATGAAGGCCGAATTATGAAGGTTGAATTGAAAGAAGCTTTACCGCCCTTCATCCTTCATCCTTCATACTTCTGCGACATGGCGCGGCGCCATGCGCTTATTTGCGAGCCGCCAGTTTCGGCCGCGGGGGCGCGCCTGGCCTCCTCATAGGCGTGGATAAGCGCTGCCATTTCCGCGACCGGGTGGGGGGCGAGCGGGTTGAGGGCCTCCTCTTCGAGGAACCTCTCTATAAAGCCCGTGTCCAGCTTGCCTTCCAGGAATTCGGGGTGCGAGACGAGGCGTTCGAGAAAGTGGCGGTTCGTTTCGGGCCCCACAATCTGGAACTCCTGCAGGGCCCGGCGCAAGACCGCCGCTGCCGCGCGCCTGTCGCAGCCCCATCCGATCACTTTCGCCACCATCGGGTCATAGAAAGAGCTTATCTCCGCGCCCCAGTATACGGATGAATCAACGCGGACGCCCGGCCCCTCTGGAAGCCTGACGGCGACGATCTTGCCCGGGCACGGCATGAAGCCCATCGCCGGATCCTCGGCGTAGATGCGCGCCTCCATAGCCCAGCCACGGAGCGAGATATCCTCCTGCTTGAACTTCAGAGGCTCGCCTTGCGCGATGAGAACCTGCTGGCGGACGAGGTCCATGCCGGTGACCGCCTCGGTGACAGGGTGTTCCACCTGGAGCCTCGTGTTCATTTCCATGAAATAGAAGTTGCGGTCGTTGTCGGCCAAAAACTCGATCGTGCCGGCGTTCACATAACCGACAGCCTTCGCCGCCTTGACGGCCACCTCTCCCATCGCCTTTCGCATCTGTGGTGTCACGAGGGGCGACGGAGCCTCCTCAATGACCTTCTGGTGGCGCCTTTGTATTGAGCATTCGCGCTCGCCAAGCCAGATGGCGTTGCCGTGGGCGTCGCACAGAATCTGCATTTCGATGTGCCTCGGGCGCACGATCGCTTTTTCAAGATACAGCGAACCGTCGCCGAAGGAGGAGACGGCTTCGGAGGAGGCGTCGCGAAAGGCGGCGCGAAGCTCCTTCTCGCTCGATACCAGCCTCATCCCCTTCCCGCCGCCGCCCGCCGCGGCCTTGAGCATGACCGGATAACCGGCCTTGGAGGCTTCTGCAAGCGCCTCCTCGGCGCTCGAGAGGGCCGACAGCGTGCCGGGGACAACCGGGACGCCCGCGGCCGCCATGAGCTGCCTGGCCCGCGTCTTCTCCCCCATCGCATGGATCGCCTTGGGCGGCGGGCCAATGAAGGTTATGCCGGAGTCCGCGCAAAGCTGGGCGAACTCCTCGTTCTCGGAAAGAAAGCCGTAGCCGGGATGGATGGAGTCGGCCCCGCTTTTCTTGGCCGCCTCCACGATGCGGTCCATCTTGAGGTAACTCTCGGAAGCCGGAGGCGGGCCGATGAAGACCGCGTCATCGGCGAGCCTGACGTGACGGGCCGAGCGGTCGGCCTCCGAGTAGACGGCCACCGATTCTATGTCCATGTCCCTCAGCGTGCGGATTATTCTCACGGCGATTTCGCCGCGGTTGGCTATCAGGACTTTTCTGATCAAGGCCTTCCCTCCAAGAATTCGAAGGCGCCACCTGATTTGGCCATTCTCGTCGGGCGCTTCCACCTCGCGTCGTCGCGCGCGGGGAAGTCCTCCCTGTAGTGGCCTCCACGGCTTTCCGTCCGGTACTCGGCGCAGGCGGCGACGGCCTCGCCCAGGAGCGCCATGTTCAGCGTCTCGAAGGCGCGGCGGTGCAGGACGCCCTCGCCGATCAGAGCCCGTATGTTGATGAGCTCCTGTCTCAGCGCCTCGAGGCCGGTCGCAGTCCTGACGATGCCCGCGCCTTCCCACATCAGCGACGAGACCTGGCGCCTCAGGTTGTTGACGTTTTCAAGGTCCACTTCTCTATCCGGAAAGGGAGGATGCGATGCGGCCTTGAGCCGAGGCGGTGGAAGCGCGTCGTTCACGGCCGCCGCTCCGGCGCGGGCGCCGAAGACCAGCCCTTCCAGAAGCGAATTGCTGGCGAGCCTGTTCGCGCCATGGACCCCCGTGCAGGCCGCCTCCCCCGCGGCGTATAGCCCGCGCAGCGACGCCCGCCCCTCGCGGTCGGTCTCTATCCCGCCCATGACGTAATGCGCCGCCGGATGGACGGGGATCGGTTCCCTTGTGATGTCGAGCCCGTATTGAAGGCAGGTCGCGAAGATCATCGGGAAACGCTGTCTGATGAAGGGGGCGTCGAGGTGGGTGAGGTCCAAAAAAACGTGGGTGGACTTCGTCGCCTTGATTTCCCTCACGATCGAACGGCTGACCACGTCGCGCGGAGCCAGGTCGCCCATGGGGCTATAGCGCTCCATGAAGCGCTCGCCGTTGACGTTTCTCAAGACGGCTCCCTCGCCCCTCATGCTTTCCGACAGGAGGAACCTCGGCGCGTTCTTCAAAAAAAGAGCGGTGGGGTGGAACTGGACGAACTCCAGGTTCGCCATTACCGCTCCCGCCTCAAGCGCCATGACCATGCCGTCGCCGGTTGCTATCGGCGGGTTCGTTGACTCCTGGAAGAGCCTTCCCGCCCCGCCCGTCGCGACTATGACCGAGCGGGCGATGACCGCGACGGGCCGCCGGCTGGTGTCATCGAAAAGCCAGGCTCCGGCCGCGCGCCCGTCCTCGATGATGAGCCTCAGGCACATGTGATACGGAAGGACGCGGATCGAAGGCGTAGCGCCGGCTTTCACGACCAGCGTGCGTTCGAGCTCCCTGCCGGTGCTGTCTCCTCCCGCGTGGAGGATCCTGTTCCGGCTATGAGCGGCTTCGCGAGTGAAGTGGAGCTCCTCGCCGTTCCTGTCGAACTGCGCCCCCCAATCCATCAGTTCAGAAACGCGCTTGGGGCCGTCTTCGGCGAGGGCGCGAACGGCCGGCTCGTCGCACAGGCCGTCACCGGCGGCGAGCGTGTCCTGGACGTGGCTCTCAACCGAGTCGCCGGACGAGAGCGCGACGGCGATGCCCCCCTGGGCGTACCCGGTGTTCGACTCGCGAAGCAGGTCCTTGGTGGCGACGAGCACGTTCCACCCGGAGCCGGCGGCCTCTACGGCGGCCCTCAAGCCGGCGATGCCGGAACCCAGGACTAGCAGGTCGTGCTTAAGAGGCTTGTCAGCTCTCAATGCGGCTCCAACGCGAGATCGCCTTCACGGCGAGACTGTAACGTACGGACTCGGGGGCCTCCTCAGCCAGCGGAACCTCCTGGCGCTAATTCTAACAAGGCCCGCTCTGATAAGAAAGGGGCGCGTACCCGAGCCACCCGCGGGGGGTACGGAAGGCCTCACGGAAATGGCGCCCGCCGCCAGGTAGTATAATTGTCCCCAAGGGCAAAGCGCGATGAGCCTGGCCCCACTGGAGACGGCCATGAAGAACGAAGTCGTAATCGTCACGGGAGCGAGCAGCGGAATCGGCGAGGCGTGCGCCCGGATGCTCGCGGAACGGGGTTGGACGGTCGTGTTGAGCGCCCGCACCAAGAAGAAGCTTCAGGCGATAGAGCGCGACCTTACCGACGGCGGGATGCGCGCGCTCGCCATAGCGGGCGATGCCACCAAAGACGGCGACGCCAGGAGCGTGGTCGTGGAGTCGCTAAAGACTTTCGGGGCCGTTCACGCCGTCGTCCACGCCGCCGGGGTTTTCAAGATAAACCGCGTCGAGGCCACCTTGCCCGAGGAGTTCCGCCAGGTGCTGGACACCAACCTCACGTCGCTCTTTTTCCTTCTGCGCCACCTGCTGCCGCACATGTACAAGCAGAACCACGGCCGCGTCATTGCCATCTCCTCCATCCTAGGTAAGGAAGCTTACGCGCTCGAAAGTGCCTACTGCGCCAGCAAGTGGGGGCTGATGGGGTTTCTGAACGCGCTTCGGGAGGAGGCGAGAAGCCACAACGTCACGGTGACCGCGGTCTGCCCAGGGGCTACGCTCACACCATCGTGGGATTCATTCCCGAGGCCCCTGCCCGAAGGAAAGCTCATGGACGCCAAGACCGTGGCCGAGGCCGTGGCCTTCGCCATCGAGCAGCCGGAAGGGGCTTGCGTGGACGAACTTGTCATCACTCCGGCAAAAGGGCCGATAGATATCGGGCCGGTATGATCTCGGCCCAGGGGAGGCGGACGGCGATGGATGGGAGCGTTTCTTCTCCATGGACTTCTCAAAGCAGCCAGGGAAAGCAGCTTGCGGTTTCGGTTGGATGCGCCCTTGCCGGATCGGTCCTGGCCGCCGGATTCAGGGACTTCGGCTCGCTGCGCTCGAACTCAGGCGCTGGGTTCCTGCTTGGCCTGTTGTTATTGGGAATAGGCGTCTGGGGTCTCTTCGCGGCCGGCAAGCAGACCGTCACTATTGACGGTGGGACGAGGCTCATCACGGTTGATGACGTTCGCTTGATAGGCGGCGCGAAGCAACGAATCATTCCCTTCGGCGACGTGCTTGACGTGACGCTAGGCTTCCTGGGAAAACGGTCAAACCTTGTTAAAAACTATTACCTTGTTTTGCGGCTGAGAAGCGGCGAGAGCTACGCGTTATTCGCGCCGGGCCGCTACTTCGAGGGATCGTCCGATAGAACGGTAGTAGAGGGTTGGCGAGACAGGCTTCTTGGCTATCTAGCAGGCTGTTGATAAACTCCCCAAGGTCGCGCTTCCAGCGCCACGGCTTCCCAAAGCCTCTTGCGCGCGGCCCATGCAAATAGCCCGATAAACCGGCAGATCAACGCCAAGGAAATTCAAGGGCCGGTTGATTCTTCGGATGGCGGAAGGAAGCCGATGTAGCCGTCCTTCGCGAGGCGCTTGAAGATCATCAGCGCCTGAAGCTCCTGTATCGGCGACAGGCGGAGGATCGCCTGCACGCTGTTGACCCCGTTTATCCTGCTCAAGATGTAGTTCTCCTGCGGCGTGAAGGTCATGTTGTTCAGCTCTGAAAGCGTCTTTTGCAGGTAGGGGACGTGCTCAATAGTGAAGACGTCCGAAACGAGGCTGTGTTTCAGCTCGCCGAAGGCTTTCTGGATCATCGTTTCGGAGAGGGCGTTGTTCGGGTCAATCGTCTTGACCTGCTTGAAGGTCTCGACGCATGCCTCGTATTCCCCGGCGTTGAACTGCTTCAGCCCGTGGTTGCACAGGAGCCTGATGTGCTCTTCGGGGCTGATATGCGAAAACGCCTTCTCTTGGGGCGCCCTCACGACCTCTATGATGCCGATGCTGTACATGTCGTAGAGCGTCTTGTTCACCGCGAAGTCGTTTGAATGGAACATAAGGCAGAGGTCGAGGATGCTCCTAGGAGCCTCCATGAGCTGGATCATCCTGTTGTAGAGAGGGTCCGAAAGGATTTCCCTGGTCAGGTTGGCCGGGATGATGGCGACTATCGTCTCCTGCGACGGAAAGATTTTCCTGATGCGCCCCCACTCGTCGGACCTGCGCGTCCCCTCCATGAGGATCGAGGTCACGTCCATCGCTATAGGCACGTGGTTCGCCTGGGAGGGCACGTCGTTGAAAAATTTGAAATCCCCTTGCTCCCACAGGAACAGGTCGTAAACCGCCTCCTCCGCCTTTATGCGCAGGAAGCGCTGGACGTCGTCCTCGGAGAGGTGGCCGTCCATTACCAAGAGACGGCCGAGCTTGATTCCGGTTTGCGTCTGCTTTTCGAAAGCGGCAAGCAGCTCCTCCTCGGATATCTTGCCGTAGGCGAGGAGAAACTGGCCGAAAAACTCGCGGGGGTCGTTCGACGAGGAGGAGACGATCTTCCCCTCGCGGAGGTATATCTCCTTCACCACTTCGCCGCGCTGAAGGATCAGGATGCCCGTCTTCTGGCTTATTGCGAGCCACTGAAGGAGGTCCGGCAACGGCATCGTGGCGAAGTCGCCGCTCATGCTCATGCTTTGATTGTACCTAGAAACCGTGGGGCGCGCAAGCGCCAAAGGCCGCGGGCTGGGCCCGCGGCCTTTGCTCGCTCGCCTTTTTGCGAAGATCAGGCCAGCGCTTGCTTTGCTCTCGTGACCAAAGAGGCGAAGGCGGCGGGATCGCTGACCGCCATCTGGGCCAGGACCTTCCTGTCGAGCTCGATCTTCGCCTTCTTCAAGCCGTCCATGAAACGGCTGTAGCTGATGTCGTTCTGGTGGCAGAGGGCGTTGATTCTGATGATCCAGAGCCGCCGGTAGTCGAGCTTCTTGACCTTCCTGCCGGCGAAGGCGAAATTGAGCGAGCGCTCGACCTGCTCCTTCGCGGAGCGGTACAGGTGGTGTTTGGCGCCGAAGTAGCCTTCGGCGAGCTTCAGGATTTTTTTGCGGCGCTCAACCTTGTGGTGGCCGCGTCTGACTCGAGGCATGTCGCGTCTCCTTGATCGGCAAAGGGCCTAAAAAGGCGCCCTTTAATTGCCGTAAGGCAGAATCCGCTTGAGGTGCGCGGAATCCGCGTTGTTTACCGTGTCCGGGGCCTGCAGGCGGTTCTTTCGCTTGCGGTCCTTGCTGGTCAGGATATGGCGGTGGCCAGCCTTCCAGCGCTTCACTTTGCCGGTCGCGGTGACCTTGAACCGCTTCGCGCCCGACCTGTTCGTCTTCATTTTGGGCATCTCTCGCTCCTTCAGTGTCCTACGATTTCTTGGCGGGCGCCAGCAGCATCACCATCTGCCTGCCGTCCATCAAAGGCGCGCGCTCTATTTTTCCGACTCCGACCAGGTCGGTCGCGAGGCGCGTCAGAAGCTTCTGCGCCATCTCCGGGTGGACGATCTCCCTCCCGCGGAACCTGACCGTGATCTTTACCTTGTCTCCCTCGGACAAGAAGGTCTCCGCGAAACGCTTCTTGACCTGGTAGTCGTGCTCCTCTATCTTCGGCCGGACCTTGATTTCCTTTATGACGATTACTTTCTGCTTCTTCTTGGCCTCCTGGGCCTTTTTCTTCTCGTCGTAAAGGTACTTGCCGTAATCTATTATCCGGCAGACCGGCGGCTGCGCCGTGGGCGCCACCTCCACCAGGTCAAGGCCCTTCTCCTCGGCAAGCCTCATGGCCTCGTCCGGGGTCATGATGCCGAGTTGCGCCCCGTCGTCGTCAATGACCCGGATCTCGCGAATCCTGATCTGGCGGTTGACACGCGGTCCTCTCTGCGGCAGTTCGCGGATGGCAGCCTCCCTATTCCAATTCCAGGGTCCGTTTCGCGGCGCGCTCTACAAGCGCTTCCAGGAACTCCCCGCGAGGGCGCGCGCCCTTGTCCCCGCCCTTTAAGGCCCTCACCGCGACGGCTCCGGCCTCGACTTCGCGATCTCCAACCACCAACATATAAGGCACCTTCATGAGCTGCGCCTCCCTGACCTTGAAGCCGGTCTTTTCCGGCCTCGGGTCAACGGAAACTCTCAGCCCCGCCACGCGGCACTCTTCCGCGAAGCCGGCACAGTATGACACATGCCGGTCCGCAATTGGAAGGAGGCGGACCTGCTCGGGGGCCAGCCAGAACGGAAAGGCTCCCTTGAAGTGCTCGATGAGGATGCCGACGAATCGCTCCATGGAGCCGAACGGGGCACGGTGGATCATCACCGGGCGGTGGGGACGGTTGTCCGGCCCGATGTAGCTAAGGTCAAACCGCACGGGCAGGTTGTAGTCAACCTGCACGGTGCCGAGCTGCCACTCGCGCCCTATGACGTCCCTCACGATGAAGTCTATCTTGGGGCCGTAGAAAGCCGCCTCGCCAGGCTCCTCCGAGAAAGGAACGCCGAGGGTTTTCGCGGCGTCGCGGCACGCCGCCTCGGCCTTGTCCCAGTTTTCGGCCGTGCCGGTGTACTTGCCAGAATCGGGATCCCTGAGGCCCACGCGCACGCGGTAGTCGAACATCCCGAGGGTCGAGAGGATGATCTTGACGAGCGCGAGGCAGCCGAGCACCTCGCCAGCCACCTGGTCCTCTGTGCAAAAGAGGTGGGCGTCATCCTGCGTGAACCCTCGCACGCGCGTCATTCCGTTGAGTTCACCACTCTGCTCCCACCGGTACACCGTGCCGAACTCCGCGAGCCGAACAGGCAGGTCGCGGTAGCTGTGCGGCTGGGACGCGAATATCTTTACGTGGTGGGGGCAGTTCATCGGCTTGAGCAGGAAACCGTCGAAAAGCTCCTCGTCCGGCCTGACTCTGTCCGCCCCGATGACTTCCCGGCCTGCCCGCTCGTTGACTCCAGCCGCGAGCTTCGCGGAAACGGCCTCCACGCGGTTCACCAGCTCGGCGCAGGAACAATCGCTCGCCAGCGCCTGAGCGAGCGACTCGGGCGCGACGATGGCCGGGAACTGCGAGTCCTTGTAATAGGGGAAGTGGCCTGACGTCTTGTAGAGCGTCAGCTTGCCGATGTGGGGGGTGAAGACCTGCGAGTAACCCTGCTTCGTAAGCTCGGCGCTGATGAAGTTCTGCAACTCCTGGCGGATGATGGAGCCGGCGGGCGTCCACAGGACCAGCCCCGGGCCGACCTCTTCGTCAATGTGGAAGAGCTTCAGCTCCTTGCCGAGCTTGCGGTGGTCTCGCTGTTTCGCCTCCTCAAGCCTCTTCAGGTGCTCGTCGAGCTCCCTCTTCGCGAGGAAGGCCGTAGCGTAAATGCGCTGGAGCTGCTTATTGTGCTCGTCGCCTTTCCAATAGGCTCCCGCTACCGAGAGCAGTTTGAAGGTCCCGAGCTTGATCTTCCCGGTGGACGGAAGGTGCGGCCCCCGGCAGAAGTCGTTGAAGCGTCCCTGCCGATAGATCGAGACCGGCTCGTTCTGCCCGCGCTCATAGGCCAGCTCCGCCTTGTAGGGCTCGCGCTCCTCGTCGAAGAGCGCCTTCGCCCGCTCCCAGGGCATCTCCTCCCGCCTTATAGGCGTGTCGCGCGAGATGATCTCAGCCATGCGCTCTTCGATCCTGGCCAGATCCTCGGGCTGGAAATGCTCGGCCCTGTCGAAGTCGTAGTAGAAGCCATCCTCGATGGTGGGGCCAATGGCGATCTTGGCGTCTGGGTAAAGCTCCTTGACGGCGTTGGCCATCAAGTGGGCGCACGAGTGGCGGTAAATGTCCAGCGCTTCGGCCGAACGGACGGTTATGATCTCGACCGAGCTGTCGCCTGGAAGCGGAACGTAAATGTCCCTGAGGCGTCCGTTGACCTTGGCGGCCAGCGCGGCATCGGCAAGGCGCGCGGAGATGCTCGACGCCACGTCGAGCGCCGTAGCCCCATCCGCGAATTCCTTCCGGCTGCCATCCGGAAGCGTCACATGCAGTTCCGCCACGAAAAGCCCCAGGCAACTTTGATTAAGTGGTAGGCGCGAGCGGGATCGAACCGCTGACCTCTACCGTGTCAAGGTAGCGCTCTCCCATCTGAGCTACGCGCCTTCACGGGCCTCAAATGCTATCAGAAAGGGGTTTTTCTGTCAATGCCCGCTGGCCTCCAATCCCGCGATTGAACGGGGACGGTGGCAGCCAATGTTGGCGAGCACGTCGTTTAGCCCAAAGGGGCCTTACACCTGACAAGGGATTGGGGGCCTTAGGCCCCGGACTTGATCCGGTGGAGAAGGCATCCAAGGTCTGTGGTTCATCCGCCGGGGTTTGCCAGCGGGCGAGCGGCGCCCCGAAGGGCCAAGCGAGCGTTCCGCCTGGCTCCGCCAGCGAAACGCGAAATAGAATCCCCTCCCAACTAATTGAAAGAAGTCTTTTCATGCCGTGCACCACAACCGTCGCCAAAGGTCCGGCATTTCAATCACGGAATCAGGGGGCCAAGACAACAGGGGCCAAAGACCACTTGACAAGTCCATATTAAGTATCTATTATTCTCTTGTGGAGTAAAGTGGACCAAAGTGGGCCATCCCGCCAGGGGTGCGGGAAGTCCATTTTAATCCAAGCGGGGAGAGTGATGTTCAGGGGAAGCGCGGACGCGAAAATTGACGAGAAGGGGCGGCTCAAGCTTCCGAGCAAGTTTCGCTCCACGCTGCTGGAAAAATTGGGCCCCAAAATCTTCATCACGGCGTACGGCTCGCCCTCGATGAAAATTTTCCCCCTCTCGGAGTGGATCCAGACTGAAGAAATTCTTCGGGGTTCTGGCTGGGGCGATGATCCAAAGGTTGTTCAGTTTCTAAGGACCGTTGATCTCTACGGCGACGAGCAGGAGCTCGATCCACAGGGGAGGATACTCGTCCCCCAGCGCTTGAGAAAACACGCGCGAATGGATGGGGAAGTCGTTGTTCTCGGCTATCCTACGAACTACCTCGAAGTCTGGAACGAGCAGGTGCTCCTGGATCTCCAAGCCAAGGAGCCTTTGACGGATGAAACGATAAGGTTTGTTTCCGGAATATTACGCGAGGCGAAGCATGGAGGCGGACAGAGTGCACGTTCCGGTCATGCTCGCGCAGGTGATCCAGTTCCTCCAGGCGAATGACGCGGGACTGTTCGTGGATTGCACGCTCGGTATGGGCGGGCACGCCCGAGCCATATTGGAATCGGAGGCTGGCTCCATGGTTCTGGGCATAGACCGCGACGCCGAAGCGCTCGAAATCGCGCGAGAGCGCCTTCTGGCGTATGGGCCGCGGTTCAAAGCCGTTCACGCCAACTTCAAGGAGGTCGCCGCCTGGGCGCCCATGCTGGACCGCCCCGTAAGGGGCATCCTGGCCGACCTGGGAATGAGCACATACCAGCTTCGCTCCGGGCGGGGCTTCAGCTTCAAGGATGACGCGCCGCTCGACATGAGGATGGACCGGTCGCGCGGGGCGTCCGCCGGCGAGTTCATCGCGTCGGCGACGGAAGACGATCTTGCCAGGGTCTTCCGTGAATTCGGCGAGGAGCCTTTCGCCAGGCCCATAGCCCGCGCCATCGTCCGCCAGCGCTCCGAGGCGCCGGTCAGGACCGGCCGCGAGCTCGCCGCCATCGCCGAACTGGCCGTCCCGGCCCGCGTCAGAAGGGGCAATGTCCATCCGGCGACCAGGGTCTTCCAGGCGCTTCGAATCTACGTCAACCAGGAACTTGATGGGCTCGGCGAGTTCGTCCGCGAGGCGGCCGGCCTCCTTGATACAGGTGGAAGAATGGTTATCCTGGCCTACCATTCCCTCGAAGACAGGCTCGTGAAGCAGGCGCTTAGAAGTCTGGCCATGGGCTGCACCTGTCCGCCAAAACTCCCGGTTTGTGGCTGCGGCCACAAACCGGTGCTCAGGCTCGTAACCACGAGGGCCGTGAAGGCCTCTGAGTTGGAGGTGGGGGAGAACCCCGCTTCCAGGAGCGCCAGGCTGCGCGCGGCGGTGAAAGTATGAAGCCCGTGACCATCGGCGCGAACCCGATCAGGCAGCCCGACAAGCGGGGCTTGAGCGACGCGCTGCGGCTCATCCTTTTCACGGTGGCCCTGGTCCTTCCTTTTCTCGGGTACGTGGCCTTCGCGTCGGTTTACCAGCTCGCCGCCGAGTACAAGGTCTCGGCGCTCATCGCCCAGCGCCAGCAGTTGGAGAAAGAGCGTGACAGGCTGGCTTTGCAGAAGGCATCATTGTTGAGCCTGCCAGTCATAGAAGCGGTGGCCACCGAGAAGCTGGGCATGGTGCCGGAGGATGAAGGCGAGCCCAGGGCGGACCAGCCGCCTCCGGAGGTGAAACAGCCGAAAGCGGATGGGAACGTCTCGGACGCCGTTGCTGGGGCCAAGGCGGAGCCAAAGCGGAAGCCCGCTAAAGGGAAGGCCGGGCGCCCATGAAGCCAGGCGTGAGGGCCGCGAGACTGAAGGTCCTGGCGCTGTTTGGCCTGGCGCTTGCCGCGGTGGCCTCCGTGCGGCTCGTTTACATTCAGGGGATAAGACATGCCGCTTACGACGAGGCGTCAATAGAGCAGGCGCAGGAGCGGATAACGATTGACATGCCGAGGGCTTCTCTTCTGGACCGAAACGGGGAGGTGCTCGCCACCTCGATAAGGTGTCCCTCCCTTTACACCTTCAACCCAGCGAAAATAGTGAACAAAGCGGGGCTTGCGAGCGCGGTCTCCCTGGTCAGCGGCGAGGACGCGAGGGACGTCCTTGACCGCCTAAGGGAGCGCCGCTGTTTCACCTGGCTCGCGAGGAAGCTGCCATACGGCCGCTACGAGGAGGCGCAGGCTATCTGCAGCCGATTCCCGGGCTGCGAGCTGATGGAGGAGTGGGGGCGCGCATACCCTCAGGCCGAGGTCGCGGCCAATCTCGTCGGCTGCGTCGGCACCGATGGCGGCCTGGCCGGGCTCGAAGCAGACTGGAACAAGGGCCTGCAGGGCGGCACGCGTGAATACATGGTGATGCGGGACGCCGTCTCGACGACTCTCATTCCCCTGGAGATCGTCCCGGAGGTTGATCCTCGCCCACCCGAAACGCGGCTTACGGTGGACGAGTCAATCCAGTTCTGCGCGGAGCAGGTTCTCGACGAGACGATGAGCGAGGTTCGGGCCAAGACGGCGGTGGCGATAGTGCTGGACCCGCGCGACGGGGACATCCTCGCTATGGCCGTCAGGCCGACCTTCGATCCGAACAGGCCCGGCCGCTTTCCCATCTCCGACTGGCGCAACCACGCGGTCCTGGACGCCTACGAGCCAGGCAGCACCTTCAAGCTGGTGACGATGGCGGCGGCTCTCGACTCTGGCCGCTTCCAGCCTTGGGACACGGTGGTGGTCGGGAACGGCACGCTGACCGTCGGCCCGAAGACAATCCACGATGACGAGCCCCCGGTTAAGCCCGTCTATACGCTGGAGGAGGTGCTGGCCCACTCGTCCAACGTCGGAGCCGCGAAAATCGGCATGGCCCTCGGGCAAGAGGTCATGTACCACTACATCAAGCTGTTCGGTTTCGGTGAGCCCACGCCGCTTCACATGAAGGGCGAGTCCGGCGGGCTCGTCAGGCCGCTTTCGCAGTGGTCAATGCTCTCGTTGCCTTCGATTTCGTTTGGGCAGGAGATCACCGTGACGCCCATCCAGCTCGCGCTCGCCTACGCGGACGCCGCTTCGGGCGGGTACAGGGTCGTCCCAAGGATTTACTTCGGCGGCGACGCTCCTCCGCCAGAGAGGATCCTTCCCGCCGGCGTCTGCCACGAACTTGACGCGATGCTGAGGAAGGTGGTCACCGACGGAACCGGAAAAGCGGCGGCGATTCCGGGCATAACGGTGGCCGGAAAAACCGGCACAGCCCAGAAGATCGGCCACAAGAGCGAGGACGGCAGGAAACTCTTTATCGCCTACTTCGCCGGCTACGCCCCAGCGGACAATCCCAAGGTGGTCACGCTCGTGATGATAGACGAACCGGTGGGGAAAATTTACGGCGGGGCCGTCGCCGCGCCGGCGTGGGCGAAAATCACGGCGTTCGCTCTCAAGCGGCTCGCCGCGAACCGGAACGACGGCTCGATGGACATAGCGATGGCGGGGACGGGACAATGACGCGCGCGCCCGTTTCCCTCGCCGACCTTCTGGCTCAGGTGCCCCATTCGGCGGTGGTCGGCCAAACCGGAGTGGTCATCAATGGCGTCCACTGCGACTCCCGCTTCGTGGAACCGGGCGACCTGTTTGTGGCGATAAAGGGTTTCAAGGAGGACGGGAAAAAATACGCGTCGGAGGCCTTGTCGCGAGGAGCGCGCGCCGTGCTTTCGAGGGACGGCGCCCCCGCGGGTTGGAACCACGAGACTCCGTGGGTGGTGAGTCCCAGGGACAGGGAAGCCTTCTCGGCCGCGTGCGCGGCGATTTACGGCACCAGGGATGCCGCGGTCCGCGCCGTGGGAGTGACCGGAACGAACGGCAAGACCACCTCGGTCTACCTGCTCCGCGCGATTTTCCAGCGGGCGGGCGGCGCAGGAATGCTCGGGACGATAGAGTACGACGACGGAAGCGGACTGGTTCCAGCCTCGCGCACCACGCCCGAAGCGGACGAGATCCACAGGTGGCTTCGCCGCCTGTCGGACGCCGGCATCCCGTACGGCGCGATGGAGGTCTCGTCGCATTCTCTCGAACTCTCCAGGGTCAGGGACGTCAGATTCAAGGCGGCGGCCTTCACGAACCTCACTCGCGATCACCTCGACTTCCACAAGAACATGGAGGCCTACTACATCGCGAAGAGGAAGCTCTTTTCGCTTCTCGCGGACGATGGCGCCGCCGTCATCAACATAGACGATCCATACGGGATGAGGCTCGCGCAGGAGCTCGACGCAAATAAGCTTGTGAGGGTCGGCGGAGGGCCGCCCGCGCACGTCTACCCGAAGGACGCGGCGCTGGACATAAGCGGCATCCGCTGCCGCCTCATCACTCCGTGGGGAGAGGTCGCGGTGAATTCACCGCTCGTCGGCCGGTTCAACCTTCAGAACATCCTCGTCGCGGCGACGGCGGCCCTCGCGGCCGGCGCCCCGAAGCAGGCGGTGGAGGATGGAATCGCTGGCCTGGCGGGGGTTCCCGGAAGGCTCGAACGAGTCGGCCGCGGCCAGCCTTTCAGCGTCTTCGTTGACTACGCACACACGGACGACGCGTTGAAGAACCTCCTCCTGACGCTGAAGGACATAGGCTCGGGGCGGACCATCACGCTGTTCGGCTGCGGCGGGGACAGGGACCGAACGAAGCGGCCTCTCATGGGAGCGGTCGTGGCGAGGCAGAGCGACGTCATCGTCCTGACTTCCGACAACCCAAGGACGGAGCGCCCTGAAGCCATCGCCGACGACGTAGAAAAGGGGCTTCGCGCCGAGCTCGGCCCGGACAAGAAATACCTGCGGATCCTCGACAGGCGGCTGGCGATCAAAGCGGCCTTCGGGGAGGCGCGCGAGGGAGACATAGTCGTGCTGGCGGGAAAGGGACACGAGAGGGTTCAGATTCGCGACGGAAAGGAAACGCCTTTTCACGACCCTTCCGTCGCCGCCGAGGTGCTTGGGGAGATGGGATGGCGATGAGGCATTTCAGCGCCGCGGAAGCCGCCGGGTTGACCGGCGGGACGCTCGTTGGGCGCGGAGACGCGGGGTTTGAAGGCGTGGCGCTCGATTCGAGGGCGGTCCGCCCAGGAAACCTCTTCGTCGCGCTCAAGGGAGCCAAAAGCGACGGCCACGACTACTGTGGCGACGCCACGGGCCGCGGAGCTTCCATGCTCCTCGTCGAAAGAGATCCCGGGCTTAACACCTCCGCGCAGGTGCTCAAGGTGGCTTCCTCCGAGGCGGCGCTGCGCGCCCTTGGAAGAGCAGCCAGGGATAGCTTCAAGGGGAGCGTGATTGGAGTCGTCGGCTCGTGCGGCAAGACCACTACGAAGGATTTCACGGCCTCAGTTCTCTCCGCCGGCGGCGCGGTCAGCACCACGGCTGGCAACAGGAACAACCTGCTCGGAACCCCGGAAACGATGCTCAACGCGGACCAGGAGTCCAAGTTCTGGGTCCTCGAACTTGGAATCAGCAGGCCCGGCGAGATGGAGGAGCTCGCGCCTCTGGCCCGCCCGAACGGCGTCGTCTTCACGACGATACAGCCCGTCCACATGGAGTTCTTCCCATCACTCGAAGCGATCCTTGGCGAGAAGAGCAAGGTGATGCGGTGGATGACGAGGCCGGGGTTTGTCGTTGTCAACACGGACGACCCGCTGCTTGCGAAGATGGCGGTGCCAGGCGGGGCTCGGCGCGTGAGCTATGGCCGTTCGGCGGAGGCGGACCTTAGGATCGAACCGGGCTCGGAAGTCTCCGAATCGGGAGTCTCGTTTAGGCTGCGCCATGAAAATGAGACGGCGAGCGGTTTTCTGCCGGTGGCAGGCGAGCACCAGTTGATGAACTTCGCCGCCGCCTGCGCGGCGGGCATCGCGTGCGGGCTCGGTCTTCATGAGTCGGCGGCGGCATCTTCCAGTCTCAGGCCAGCCAGGCACAGGGGCGAGCTGCTGAAGGCGCCGGGCGGCGTGTTGATTCTCGACGATTCCTACAACGCCAACCCAGCGGCGGTGGAAACGGTTCTTAAATCGGTCTCGAAGTGGAACAGGCGCGTCGTCGCCGTCCTCGGAGAGATGCTCGAACTGGGGCCGGAATCCGCGGCTCATCACGCAAGGACGGGGCTTCTCGCGGCTCAGGCCGTGGCGGCCCTCGCCGTGGTCGGCTCCGAGGCGGCCAGGCCGATGGCCGATTCTTTCGCGAAAACGGGCCGCCCGCTTCTCTTCGCCAGCCGGTGGCAGGATGCCGTCGAGTGGGCCCGTTCGGAGGCCGGCCCCGGAGACCTTCTTCTTGTGAAGGGCAGCCGGGGAATCGGGCTCGACGCGTTGGTTGAGGCGCTGTCGAAGGGGGGAGGCGGCTGATGCTCTATCATCTATTATATCCGCTCCAGGAGAGCTTCTCGCCCTTCAGGCTGTTCAGGTACATCACATTCAGGGGCGCCATAGCGATCACTATCGCCCTCGCGCTATCCCTCTGGCTCGGCCCGAAGCTCATCGCCATGCTGAAGGCATGGAACGTCAAGCAGTTCATCCGGGAGGAAGGCCCGAAGGCCCACCAGGTGAAGGCCGGGACGCCAACGATGGGAGGGCTTCTGGTTCTGCTCTCGGTCACGGTCTCGACGCTTCTCTGCATAAGGTGGGACACGCCAGGTTACTGGGCGCTGCTTCTGACGACGCTGGCCTTCGGGGCCATCGGGTTCCTTGACGACTACCTCAAGATGAAACGGCGCCAGAACGAGGGGCTGTCTTCAAGGCAGAAATTCCTGCTCCAAGTGGCCGCGGCCCTCTGCGTCGCCCTCTACCTCTACTCGGAGTCGCTCAATGGCCGGTACGACCTATCGCTGACCGTTCCGTTCTTCAAGGACTTTCACCCGAACCTCGGCCTCTTCTTCATACCCTTCGCCGTCGTCGTGGTCGTCGGCTCATCCAACGCGGTCAACCTGACCGACGGGCTGGACGGGCTGGCGATCGGCTGCACGCTCATCGCGGCGGCCACCTACGCGATACTGACCTACGCGGCGGGCAACGCCGTCATCTCCGGCTACCTCGACATCCCGAACGTGAAGGGAACCGGAGAACTCTCAATCTTCGCCTCGGCCCTCGTAGGCGCCAGCCTCGGCTTTTTATGGTTCAACGCCCACCCGGCGCAGGTCTTCATGGGCGATGTCGGCTCACTGTCGCTTGGCGCCTCTATAGGGACGCTGGCGCTGATGATCAAGGAGGAGCTTCTGCTGGTGGTCGTGGGCGGGCTCTTCGTCGTAGAGGCGCTCTCCGTGATCATTCAGGTGGCGTCGTACAAGTCGAGAAAGAAAAGGATTTTCCGGTGCGCTCCCATTCACCACCACTTTGAATTGGGCGGATGGGCGGAAACGCAGGTGGTCATTCGGTTTTGGATCGTGGCGATCCTATTTTCCCTCTTGGGGCTGGCCACGCTGAAGATTCGGTGAGGAGCGGATGAAGATTCTGGTCGCCGGCATGGGAAAATCCGGTTACGGCGCGGCGAGGCTTGCGTTGGCCCAGGGCCATGAAGTAAGCGCGTGCGACTCCATGCCACGCGAGAAGCTGGTGGCCGGCTTGGAGCCACTGGAGGCTATGGGGCTCGACTTCCACGCCGAGACGGAATCGCCGTCACTACTGGCGGGCGTCGAGACGGTCGTGCTTTCCCCCGGCTTTCCGCGCGCTTCGGCGCTCGTGCGCGAAGCCGAAAATCGCGGCGTGCCGGTCATTGGAGAGATCGAGTGGGCCTACCGCCACGCGAAGGGGCGCATAGCCGCGGTGACCGGCTCCAACGGCAAGAGCACGACGACGACCCTGCTCGCACGGCTGCTCTCGTCCTCCTTCGGCGACGTGCGCGCAGGGGGAAACCTCGGGGAGGCTTTCTCCGGCATGGTGGAAGGCTCGGCCGCGGACACGTGGTTCGTACTGGAGCTATCGTCTTTCCAGTTGGAAAGCATCGAGCGGTTCAGGGCCGATATCGCCGTGCTTCTCAACATCACTCCCGACCACCAGGACCGTTACCCCACGTACGAGCAGTACCAGGAGGCGAAGGGACGGATATTCGCGAACCAGCGGCCTTCCGACTTCGCCATTTACAAGGGCGACGACCCGCTGAGCGAGCGGCAGGCGCGGCGGGCATCTTCCATCCTCCTGCCCTTCATTGGCGGCCAGATGGAGGGCGACGGCGCCTTCGTCAGCGGCGGCAAGGGCTGGCTCAGGCGCGGCTCGAAGGCGGAGCCGCTCTTCCGCCTGGAGGCGCTCCCGTTGCCTGGTTCGCACAACCTGGAGAACGCGCTCGCAGCCTGCGCGGCCGCGCGCTGCGCCGGCGTTCCGGCCGAGATGCTAGAGCCGGCGCTCAGGCGGTTCAAGGGGCTCCCGCACCGGCTGGAAAAGGTCGCCACCGTCAATGGCGCCTCGGTTTACAACGACTCTAAGGCCACCAACAGCGACGCAGTCCTGAAGGCGCTTTCCGCCTTCAGCGGCGGCGTGATACTTCTGCTGGGAGGTAAGGACAAGGGCGCCGACTGGCCGAGCCTCGTGCCGGAAGCGAAGCGCTGCTGCAAGGCGGTGGTGGCGTTCGGGAATGCGCGCCACAGCGTCGAAGCGGCCTTCTCCGGGGCTCTTCCGCTTTACTCGTTCGCTACGCTCCGCGAGGCGGCGCCCGAGGCGCTCAAGCTCGCGGCGCCGGGGGACTCGGTCCTTCTCTCCCCGGCCTGCGCCTCCTTCGACGAGTTCAAGAATTTCGAGGACCGTGGCGACAAATTCAAAGGGTGGGTGACGGCGGCCAGCGGAGACGGGGCCACGCCTTCAGGGAGGGCACGCTGATGGCGCGCGAGCTTAGGTACGACCGCGCGCTTCTGGTGGTGACGCTCGCCATGCTGGCGGCGGGCATCGTCTTCATCCTCTCTAGCTCCGGCGTTCTGGCGCTGAGAAGCAAGGGTAATCCGAATTACTTCCTCGTCAGGCAGGCGGTATGGGCGGTGGTCGGATTGGTCGTAATGCTGGGGGCCACCAAGTTAAAGCTCGACTTGCTGAAACGGAGGAGGGTGGTCCTGGCGCTCGTCGGGATCGAGCTTTTGATGCTGCTCGCCACGCTGGCCATGCCTAGGATAAACGGCTCGCACAGGTGGCTTCGCGCCGGGCCGCTCTCCGCGCAGCCTTCGGAGGCGGCCAAGCTGGTTCTTATCATCTTTGGCGCCTACCTACTCGAAAGGATGGAGCGCGAGAAGCGCACCTGGGTGCAGACGGGCGTTCCGCTCGGCATCGTGGCGGGGCTCATGGGGGTCATCATCCTCCTGCAGCCGGATCTGGGCACGGTCGTAGTGCTTTGCGTGATAACGCTGACGATGCTCTTCGCCGGAGGGTTTCCCGTGAAATGGCTCGCCACCGCGGCCTTGAGCGGCGTCCTTATTCTCGGCGCGCTGATGATGATGAGCTCGTACCGGCGCGCCAGATTGATGACCTTCATGAACCCCGGCCATGATCCGAAGGGGGCAGGCTTTCAGATCAGGCAATCGCTCATAGCAGTGGGAAGCGGAGGCTTGACCGGCAAGTGGCTCGGGGGAGGAAGCCAGAAGCTCATGTTCCTGCCAGAGCCCCATTCCGACTTCATCTACGCCATGATTGGCGAGGAACTCGGAATGATAGGGACCTTCGGCGTCCTCGGCCTTTTTCTGGCCTTCGGTTTTCTCGGGCTGAGGGCGATCCGCGGCTCCCCTGACGCTTTTTATGGCTACCTGGCCGCGGGCATTGTCTCGTGGATATTCTTCCAGGGCATCATCCACATATACGTCACCCTGGCGATGCTTCCGGCCAAGGGGCTGCCGCTGCCTCTGATGAGCTACGGCGGCTCCTCTCTGGTAGTGGGGCTGGGCGGCGTGGGACTTTTGTTGAACGTGAGCCAGTACAGGACATGAGCGAGGAGGCGAGGGCGGTGGTGATAATCGCCGGCGGCGGAACGGGCGGCCATTTCTTTCCGGGGCTTTCGGTGGCCCAGGCGATGGCGCGCCTTTCGCCCGAAGCCACCGTAACCTTCGTTGGGACGAAACGCGGGATCGAGAGCGCGCTCGCTCCGCGCTACGGCTTCGAGCTTATAGCCCTTCCGGTCTCCGGCTTCGCCAACCTCGGCATCTTGGACAGGGCCCGTTCCCTGGCGGCGATTCCATTGGCCGTCCTCCGGTGCGTCAAGCTATGCATGAAGCGCAGGCCATCGGCGGTTCTCGGCGTCGGCGGATACGCATCGTTTCCTATGGGCGTTGCGGCGCTGCTAACCGGAACCCCGCTGTTTCTATGCGAACAGAACGTGAGGCCCGGCCTCGCGAACCGCGTGCTCGGCGTGTGGGCGAGAATGGTGGCAACGGCATTCCCGCAGACGGGACGCTACTTCCAGGGCAAGGCGCGCCTTCTCGGAAATCCCGTTCGCGAAGAGCTTTCAGCCGTCGGCGCTGAAAATCCCCCGGAACGGCCCTTCAGGCTCTTGGTCTTCGGCGGAAGCCGCGGCGCCAGGGCCATCAACGATGCGCTCATTTCCGCCGTGCCGGCGCTCTCCATGTTTGACGGAGGAATCGAGATTCTTCACCAGACGGGCGCCGATGACCGTGACAGGGTTGACGCGGCCTACGCCGCCGCGAACATAAGGGCCAGGGTGGAGCCTTTCATTCACGACATGGCGTCGGCCTACGGCTGGTGCCATGCCGTCATTTGCCGCGCCGGGGCGACGACGCTCGCGGAGCTGTCCGCTTCGCGCCGCCCGGCCCTGCTGATTCCCTTCCCTCAGGCGGCGCTGGACCACCAGACCCACAACGCGATCGGGATGGCCGAAGTGGGCGGGGCGCTGTGGATGGCGGAGCGCGACGCCCGCCCCGAGGCACTGATGGAGAAGCTGCGGCTGCTGGCCGAAAAGAAAAGAAGAATCGAAATGTCCGCCGCGCTCAAGGCCGTGGCGCGCCCGGAAGCCGCCGGGGAGATAGCGGGCCTGCTTCTCGAAGCCGGGAGGATGGCGTGAGGCTGTCGTCCATGAAGAAAGTCCATTTCGTCGGGATCGGCGGCATAGGGATGAGCGGCATAGCCGAAGTCCTTTTGACGATGGGCTTTACCGTGACCGGCTCCGACGTTCGCGAGAACGCCGTGACGGAATCGCTGAAAAGCCACGGAGCCACGATATTCCTGGGCCACGACGCGCGAAACGTTCGCGGCTCGAACGTCGCCGTCTACTCGTCGGCGGTCTCGCCCGGAAACCCCGAGCTTCTTGAAGCCCGCCGCCTCAATATTCCCGTGATTCCGAGGGCCGAGATGCTGGCCGAGCTGATGCGGATGAAGTCCTCAGTGGCCGTCTCCGGCTCTCACGGCAAGACGACAGTCACCGCGATGATCGCCCACTGCGCCCACGAGGCGGGGCTCGACCCGACCGTGGTCATAGGGGGCCGCCTCTCCACTCTCAAGGCATCGGCGCGGCTGGGCAGGAGCGACCTCCTGGTCGCGGAAGCCGACGAATCCGACCGCAGCTTCCTGCTTCTCTTCCCGACGCTCGCGGTCATCACGAACATAGACTGGGAGCACGTTGACTGCTACCCGGACATAAAGGACCTCCAGGGGGCCTTTCTCGACTTCGCCAACCGAGTCCCATTCTATGGGGCCATCGTCGCGTGCTCGGACGACCGGAACTTGAGGCAGCTCCTGCCAAAGTTCCGCAGGCGGGTCGTTACCTACGGCGAGTCGGGATCGGCCGGCTACAGGGCGACGCCGCTCTCGTCCGGGCCTCAAGGCGAAAGGTTCAAGGTGACCGTGAGGGGCGAGGAGCGCGGCGAAATCAGGCTCAGGCAGGTCGGGCGCCACGTGATGCTCAACGCGACGGCCGCGGTGGCCGCGTGCGAGGAGATCGGCATTCCTTTCGAGAAGCTCGCCGCGAGCCTCGCCGGGTTCCCCGGCGCGGACCGGCGCTTCGAGTTCAAGGGTGAGGCGTCCAACGTACGCGTGGTGGATGACTACGGACACCATCCGACCGAAATCAGGGCGACGCTCGAAGCAGCCCGCAAGGTCGCCGGAAAGGGCCGCGTCGTCGTCCTCTTCCAGCCCCACCGCTACACCAGGCTGAAGGCCATGATGGACGGCTTCGCGCAGGTGCTGATGGGAGCGGACGTCGCCGTCGTGACCGAAGTGTACGCCGCCAGCGAGCCCGCTATAGAGGGAGTGACCGGCGAGGCGCTCGTCGCCAGGCTGGCCTCCCTCGGCCACAAGAACGTCCACTACTGCCCGGGCGTCGCCTCTCTTCCGTCGCTGGTCCGGCCTCTCTTGCGTGGCGGCGATCTGGTGGTAACGCTTGGAGCCGGGACGATAACTACCGTGGGTGAGGCTTTGTTGTCGCTTCTCGAGGAGGAGGGCGCCGGTGGTTGAGGCCGTGGAGCGGCTCTGCCGCGAGCTGAATGCCGAATTTGCGCCGGGCGAGCCTCTCGCGGCGCGCACCAGCCTGGGCATCGGCGGCGAAGCCCTCTTCGCGGCGCGCCCGGCCTCGTGGGACGCGGCGGCCGCTCTTCTTGACGGGCTTTGGGCGCAAGACGTGCCTTTCAAAATCCTGGGCGGAGGAACGAACCTGCTGGTGGAAGACGGGAGGCTCGGCTTCGGCGTTGTCCACCTGCGCGCGTGCGGGGGAGCGGTCCGGTTCGTGGACGATGAGGCCGAGGTGGACGCGGACGTCCCGCTGCCTTCGCTCTGCTCGCAGGCGATGCGGAAAGGGCTGGCGGGCCTTGAAGGACTGGCGGGCATTCCGGGGCTCGTCGGAGGGGCCGTCGTGATGAACGCCGGCGCCTACGGAACGGAAATGTCCTCGCTCCTCACGCGCGTGGCGCTGATAGAGCGCGGCGCCGGCTTGAAGTGGCACGACGCTTCGTCGCTCAAGTTCGCCTACCGCAAAAGCGGGGCCGCCTCGATGGGCGTGGTGGCCGGGTGCCAAATGCGCCTGCGAAAGGACGATCCCGCCTCCATCGCGGCGCGCTTCGAGGAATTCAAGGCCAGAAGGCTCGCGACCCAGCCGTGGAGGCTTCCATCCGCCGGTTCCGTTTTCAAGAACCCCCCGGGGAACGCGGCGGGTCGGATACTGGAGGAATTGGGATTCAAAGGGAAAAAGCGCGGCGGCGCGGCCTTCTCGGACGTGCACGCCAACTTTCTCGTCAACCTTGGCGGAGCCACGTTCTTGGACGCATGGTCCCTCTGCGAGGAGGCCCGGGAGGCCGCGGCGCGAAAGGGGACTGTTCTCGAATACGAAATGGAGGTCTGGCGCCGTGCGTATTAGCGAGCCTTATTTCAGGCCGCATGACCCGTTGCGCTTGAACGGGCCGCTCGTCAAGCCGAGAGCCTCGCGGAAGAAGAAGCGCTGGCTCTCCGCGCTCGTCCGCGTGGCGCTTGTCTCGGGTTCGCTGCTTGGGGCCGCGCTCATCTGCCAGGCCGGGTGGAACGTCCTGCACTCGCACCACGCCTTCGCTCTCAGGAGCCTCCAGGTGCTCGGCGTCGAGCGCCACGACCCTCAGGCCGTGCGCGACGCGCTGGGCGGCTTGATGGGCGAGAACCTTCTCGCGCTCGACACGGACCAGGTCGGACGGAAGCTTAACGGCGTGAGCTGGGTCGAGGGTTTCCTGTGCCGCAAACACCTTCCCGACACCTTGATTGTCGAGGTGCGCGAAAGGAGCCCGCTTTGCGCGGTCGCGTCCCAAGCTGGCAACGTCGCGATTGACGGCGCCGGAAACGTCTGGCCGTCGGACTCCTCGCTTCCCGTCGTCGTCGCGCTGGCACCTGGCGCCGATCCGGCTGACGCCGGGATACAGGGCGTCGTGGCGGAACTCATGAAGGCGGGATTGGCTGGACAGGTCGCTTCAGTCGGGCGGGCTGACAACGGGGCCTACGTCCTGACTACGCCTGACGGCTGGGCGCTGGAAACGGACGCCGGAAGCGTGGCCGAGGCATGGAGCAAATACGTCGCGGCCCGGCCTTGGGTCTCAGCATACAAGCCGGGATGGAAGACCATGGATCTGCGTTGGGCCGGCAGGGTGGCTCTCACGCCGCCGCCACCGCCGGAGGAAGGGGAGCATAATGGCTAAAGACAGCGGACACGTCGTCGGCATTGACATAGGCACGTCGAAGGTCGCCACGGTGATCGGAAAGGTCGCCGAGGACGGCGCCGTCGAGGTCACCGGCATCGGCAAGGTTGACTCCAGGGGAATGCGCAAGGGCATCGTCGCGAGCCTCGATGAAGTGGCCTCCTGCGTCAAGGCGTCGGTTGAAGAGGCCGAGGGGATGGCCGGCTATTCCGTCGAGCGCGCGTACGTGAGCGTGGGAGGGTGCCACGTCCGCGGGTTCAACAGCCGGGGCGTGGTCGCGATATCCTCGAAGGAGCGCGTGATTACAAGGGAGGATATCGCGCGCGTGCTCGACGGCGCGAGGACCATAAGCTTTCCACAGGACCAGCAGATATTCCACACTTTCCCGCAGGAGTACATTGTTGACGACCAGGACGGCATCAGCCATCCGGAGGGAATGCCCGGATCCCGCCTCGAAGCCAACGTCCACATCATCACCGGCTCCATAACGAGCCTCCAGAACCTTGGGACGGTCGTGAACCGCTACGGGATAGAAGTGGCCGAGCCCGTCCTGAACCTCATGGCCGATGCTTGCGCGGTGCTGACGCCCGACGAAAAGGAGATCGGCGTCGCGCTCGTCAACGTCGGCCACGGGACGACGGGAATCGCGGTTTTCGAAAAGGGCGCGCTCTGGCATACCCGTGTCATTCCGATCGGCGGCGAGCACTTCACGAACGACCTGGCCGTCGGGCTAAAGACGGGCATAGCGGACGCAGAGATCATCAAGAAAAAATTCGGGTGCGCGCTCACCACGCTGGTCCAGGACGAGGAAACGGTCGAAGTGCCGGCCACGGCCGGAAAGAGGACGACGGTGGTGGAGCGGTCAAGGCTCGCCGAGATTCTCCAGCCGAGGGCCGAAGAACTTTTCCAGCTCCTCTACGAGGACATAAGGGACGCCAGGCTCGAAAAGACAATAAACGCCGGGCTCGTGCTCACCGGCGGAGGCGCGAGCCTTTCCGGGCTCGACGAGGTCGCGCAGGGAGTGTTCGACCACCAGGTCCGGGTCGGAGAGCCTATGGGGACTAAAGGGCTTTCAAACATGGTCTCGGCGCCGTTGTTCGCCACGGCAGTCGGGCTGGTCTTATATGGCGCGCAGCAGGAGGCGCGCGGCGGAGGCGGGCGCAGGAAGGGCGGCCTCTTCCGCCGTTTGTGGAGCGGATTCAGGGACGCGGTGTAGTCACCAGAAAACGCCCGGGCGGCACCCCGGGCCGGAAAGGGGGCAGCGAATGTCCGATGACAGCGGGTTGGTCTTTACGATGGAAGAGCCGGAGGATGCCATGGGCGCGAGAAGCGTTAGGATCAAGGTGGTCGGCGTCGGAGGCGCAGGAGGCAACGCGGTAAACCGCATGATAGACGCCGGGCTAAAGGACGTCGAATTCATAGCGGTGAACACCGATTATCAGGACCTCGAGAAATCGAAGGCGCGGACCAAGGTCCAGATCGGCCAAAAGCTCACGCGCGGGCTGGGCACCGGCGGTCATCCCGAGAAAGGGGAAGAGGCGGCCGTGGAGGACATGGCGGTGCTCGCCGAGCAGCTTCAGGGAGCCGACCTCGTCTTCATCGCGTCCGGCATGGGAGGGGGAACCGGCACCGGCGCGGCGCCGGTCGTCGCCAGGCTCGCCTGCGAAGCCAACGCGCTGACCGTCGCGGTAGTCACGCGCCCCTTCGCCATGGAAGGGAAGCAGCGCGAGCTCAACGCCAAGAGGGGGCTAGCGGGACTGATGGAAGCGGCGGCCACGCTGATCGTCATTCCAAACGACAACCTGCTGACGAGGCTTCCAGAGGACGTCACGATGGAAGAGGCTTTCCAGTCGGCCGACGACGTCCTTCGGCAGGGCGTCCAGGGCATCACCGACCTGGTCACGCGCCCGGGCCTCATCAACCTCGACTTCGAGGACGTCCGCACCGTCCTTTCGGCCGGCGGGCGCGCCGTGATGGGGATGGGCTTTGGAGTAGGGGAAAAACGCGCCCTCGACGCGGCCGAGAAAGCGGCGAATAACCCGCTTCTCGAGGACGCTTCAATTCAGGGAGCGAAGTCCATCCTGATCAATTTCGCCGGGGGCAAGAAGATGAGACTCCAGGAGGTGAAGCTGGCCTGTGACTTCGTGAGGGAGAAGGCTCACCCCGAAGCCAACGTGCTATGGGGAACGAGCCTGGACGAGTCCCTGGGCGAAGAGGTGCGGATAACCGTCGTGGCCGCGGCCTTCGAATCGGCCGAGGTCAAGACGCTCAAGCGCCCGTCCTTCGGTTCTCTCTCGCAGGCCCAACCCGCGCAGGTGGCCGCGGCCGTGGGTGCCACGAACATCTTTTCCAGCGTCCCGGGCGTTGATTCGCCGATCGTTGCTCCGCCAGCGCCTCCGACCGGGTTCATACGCGGAAACATCTTCACCGGCGCGACGCCCACCAGCCCGATGGCCGGAGGGGCGACGGAACGTGATTACGAAAAGGAGCAGACTCCAACCTTCCTGCGCAAAGAGCGCAAGAACTAGGGGGCCCCAGGCTGCCACCGCTCCCGCGGCTTGAAAATCTTCGGCGGCCTTCACGACGGCTGCGCTGTCCCCGTCCCCGCACAGCCCGCCTGTCGGCAGGCCGTCGCCGTTTCACGAGCCAAAAAATCACGAGCCTAGGAAAGCCGCAGCTGGCGCAAACACTTGGCCGCGACCGCGACCTCTCGAAAAGCATCCGTTGCTTCACTTAATGAACGAAGCAGAGCGCCACAATGACCGTCGTCTGGCCCTGGCACGATGTTGAACGCTTCTCGAAGACCGGTGCGTCCGACCAATCGCGCCGCAGGTCGCCACGAAGAACGAAGTGTTTTCCCAATTTGAATTCCGGGGTTACGGTAACTTCTCTAAGGGTCTGCGGAGTTCCCGTGCGCGTCCCCCCGTCGTCCTCAAAAATCTCGGCCCTGAAACCCAGAGCGAATCTCCCGGTGAAATTGTACCTTAGATAGCCAGCGCATCCGCTCCATGACGCGGTGCCTCCGTTCTCGAGAAGCCCATCCTCCGTGCCGCGAAGCAGATCGAAGCCGAGCGTCCAGTTGGACGTTGGCTTGTAAGAACCCACCACGTTGTAAAGGCAGCGCTCGTCTCGGTCGTTATCCCTCTGCTCCGGGCCGGCCATGGCATTGAAATAGAGGGACCACCTGGAAGACGGCATAAGCGCGAGTTGGAAGACGGCCGACTTCGCGCCGTTGTTGTCCTTCCAGTCATCCCATCCCTGCACGACCATCGCGGTCGCGGAGACCTTTTCGGAAAAGGCGTAGCTCGCCCTGATGCCGGTATGCGTGAAGGGAATGGCGTAGCCGAAAAGGAGCGAGCGCGTCTCGTTGTCGTTGTAACCATCGTAGCCGTCAATAGTCTCGTAGCCGAAGGGTGTGATGAACTTGCCCGCGTCCAGCTCGAGCCCGTGACCGAGGGGCGCGACCCACCTCACGTAAATCTGGTGCGCGTCGTAATCGTGCGCCTCCCCGGTCGAGCTGTCGCGAAAAAGCCCGTAGGATGCAGTCACCTGAGGGACCGACTGGCCGGCGGTCGCGTCCATGCGAAAGCCGAAATCGCCCGGGTTCAAAGCGGGGCGCTGTACCACGACCTCCGCCATTTCAAGCTCCAGCTTCTGGTTGTGGTAGTCGAAAACCCGGAAGGCGTTGATATCCGAGTTGGGATAGCCAAAGTTATAGGAGTACGAACCTTCGGCGAAATAGTTTACAGTAATCGTCTTATACCAGGGAGCGGTTTGCGAAGCATCCTGCGCGAAGGCCGGCGGGGGCGCGCATATGTACGCCCCCGCCGCGAACATGAACGCTAAAACATCAGTCCGAAAAACCGCCATCATGAAAACGGCTTGCTAGATATAAGCCTGCTCGCCGTGCAGCCCTTCGTCGAGCCCGACCTCTTCAGTGCCCGGCTCCACCTTGACCGGCGTGATCCGGTCGATGATCCACAACATGACGTAAGTGAAGATGAACGCGTAGATCGACGAGCAGACGACGGCGGTGCACTCCTTAAGGAAGAAGCCACTCCCACCGAAGAACAGGCCGTCGGCTCCATTGGGGTTGAAGCTCTTTGTGGCGAACATTCCTAGCATGATGATTCCCAGGAAGCCACCGACCCCGTGAACGCCCCAGACATCGAGAGCATCGTCCCACTGCAGCTTGTTTTTGAGCGCCACGGCGTAGTAACAGACGACGCCGGAAACGACGCCGATAATCGCAGCGGTCATAGGAGAAACATAACCGGCTGCGGGGGTAACGGTCGCCAGGCCGGCTACGGCGCCGGTGAGCAGGCCAAGAAACTTCGGTTTGCGCGACGTAAACCACTCCACGAAGAGCCACGTGACCGCCGCAAATGAAGCCGCGATGTCGGTATTGATGAAAGCCGTGGCTGTCACCGAATCTACGGCCACTTCGCTGCCAGCATTGAAGCCGTACCAGCCGAACCAGAGGAGGCCCGTTCCCAGCGCGACCAGCGGAATGCTGTGCGGGCCGGAATCCTGGATCTTCCGCTTGCCGACGTACAGGACAGACGCTAGAGCGGCGATGCCAGCTATGTTGTGAACCACTATGCCGCCAGCGAAATCGAGTACGCCCCACTTGGCCAGAAGGCCGCCGCCCCATACCATGTGGACGAATGGAAAGTAGACGAAGATCAGCCACGCCGTAAGGAACAGGAAGTAAGCCTTGAATGTGACGCGGTTGGTGAAAGCACCAGTGATGAGCGCCGGTGTGATGATGGCAAACATCATCTGATAGGCGAAAAAGACAGCAAGAGGAATAGATGGGTTGACCGGACATGGTGTTGCTAGCGTGACGCCCTTGAGAAAGCAGAGGTCGAAATTGCCTATCAGGCCGAAGAAGTCCGTGCCGCTCTTCATGTTGCCCGAGAAGCAGACCGAGTAGCCGAAGATGAACCAGAGAACCGTCGTCCACCCCATGGAAACGAAGCTCTGGATCATGATGGCCAGCACGTTCTTGCGGCCGACCAGGCCCCCGTAGAAGAAGGCCAGACCCGGCGTCATGAGCATGACAAGGCTAGAACAGAGCAGCATGAATCCCGTGTTTCCAGTGTCCAGATGCAACATAAAGTTCCCCCTTTCTGAATTCCAGGTCTAATCCTCCGATCCACTCTCGGCCGCGGGAGAAAATCTCCTGCTTGCCAATATACACTACAAACCCCCAACGCGCAAGAGAGTGTATGCAACGAACGCATGGGTTCTTGGGCGTCCGGGTGATATAATCAATCGTCCATGGAGGGTCCTCCCGTGCGAAGAAAAGCGGTTTTCATTCTGTTTTCGATTTTCATCGGCGCGAGTTCGTCATGGGCGCAGCTTCCGCAAAAGGTACCGGTGCTGGTCATCACGATGGACACGACCAGGGCCGACAAGCTCGGCTGTTACGGGAGCAATGAGGGACTGACGCCGTCGCTCGACGCCCTCGCAAAGAAGAGCGTGATTTTTGACCACTGCGAAACGGCGATCCCGCTGACCGTCCCATCGCACACGACAATTTTCTCCGGCCTCGACCCGATTGATACGGGGGTAAGAAAGAACCTTGAAAACCGGATACCCGCGTCGGTTCCCCTTTTGCAGGAAGAGATGAAAAAGGCCGGTTACGCGACGGGAGCTTTTGTTTCGAGCTTCGTTCTTCTTGGAAGATGGGGAATGGAGAGGGGCTTCTCCAAGTATGACGACGCCTTCTACAGCCCGAGCCACCCCGACGAAAACGAGCGGACCGCGGGCAAGACGCTGGCGGCCGCGCTGCCGTGGGTCCTAGCCCAAAAAGGGCCGTGGTACTGCTGGGTTCACCTCTACGACCCTCACTACCCTTACGTTCCGCCCGAACCATACCTTTCCAAGTACAAAGCCCAGCCGTACGACGGCGAAATAGCCTACATGGACGCTTGCCTCGGGGCTTTCTTCGACAAGCTCCGTGCGGCGGGCATCCTGGACAAGGCTCTCGTCGTCGTCTGTTCCGACCACGGCGAATCGCTCGGGGAGCACGGCGAGGCCACCCACGGGATTTTCTTGTACGACGCGAGCACGAGGGTGGCCTTCATGATCCATCTGCCCGGCGAAACCGATCAGCGGCGGGTTCCGGCGGACGTGGGGCTAGTTGACGTCGCGCCCACGATACGCGCCCTAGCCGGGTTGCCGCTTCAGAAGTCGGACGGCGTTTCGCTCGTGCCCTTCATCAACGGGCGGCCCGAAAGCAGAGGGCCGGTTTACATGGAGTGCCTCGCCGCGCTCGACAACTACGGCTGGGCGCCGCTTTACGCCAGCGTGGAAAACCGCTCGAAATACATCCTCGCCCCGAAGCCTGAATTCTACTCCCTCGAGAAGGATCCGAAAGAGCTGTCGAACCTGGCCGGGAAAGAGGGGGTGGCGGCGAAGCCTCTCCAGTCCTGGCTTCAGGGCCGAATCAGTCAGCGTGAGGGCAAAGCGCCGGCCGAGAAGCTCTCGTTGGACAAGGAAGAGCTTAGAAGCCTCACGAGCCTCGGTTACATTTCTGGCGCGCCCGGAAGCAAGGCGGGCAGCTACCGGGATCCAAAGGACATGGTTTCGCTGCTTCCCGACATCGAAAAGGCCGAAATCCTTTTGCAGAACGGCGATCTGCGGGAGGCCGTCTCCCTTCTGGAAAAGGTCATACCCAAGGATCCGGGGAACCCGCTCTTCCATTACCAGCTTGGGACCTGTTACCTTCAGAGCGACAAGGCTAGGGCGGAATCTGAGTTGAAGAAGGCGCTCGAACTGAAACCCGATTTCCCGCAGGCGTGCGAACAGCTTCTGTTGCTCTGGATAACGACAGGGCGCGCGGAGGCGGCGCTCGATCTGGGGAAGAGCGTCCTAAAGCAGACCGATGATTACGACGGCGCGATCCACGCGCTGACGGGCTTCGCGGCGATCAGGGCGGGCCGGCCCGCGGCGGAGGCGCGCGCCTTTCTGGACGGTGGCATCCGCGATGGAGTAGAGGCGCCGATCGCGCTGAAGGGGCGCGCGATTCTTGCGGTGCAAGAGGGCAAGAACGACGAGGCCATCGCCTACCTCAAGAAGCTGGCAGCGGTCTCGGAGCCCGGTTACATGGTGAATGTCGGAAGAGATCCGAGGTTTGCGCCGTTACGCGAGGACGCCCGTTTTTGGAAGATAATCCTTACGGCTCAGAACTCCGCGCGGTGACGCTCGCCACGGTGGCGAGATAAACAAAACGGGCGGGATATTCTCCCGCCCGCCTTGGCATGACTCACGAAACGAAAAAGCGCCGCACCGTTACCAAATCTGGCAGCGCTTGTCCGGGGCGTTGGACATTTCGCCCTGGGCGCAGCCGAAAGCCTTGGAGAATGAGGGGACGTTGGCAAGCGTTCCGTTCACGCGCCACTTTGCCGGCGGGTGAGGGTCAACGGTCGCGAGCATTCTTGCAAACTGCGGCCTGACGCTTCCGGCCCATACGTTGGCGAAGGCCAGGAAGAACCTTTGTTGGGGCGTAAGGCCGTCGATGAGCGCCTGCTCCGGCTTGCCCTGAAGGGATTTCTCGTAAGCCCGCATCGCAAGCGTCACGCCGCCGAGATCGGCAATCGCCTCGCCCTCGACCAGCTTGCCCTGAAGGTGCAGGTCGCCATCCACCACGTAGCCGGAGTACTGGCTGGCGATGCACTCGCCGCGCTGCTTGAAGGCCTTGAGGTCTTCCGCTGTCCACCAGTTTTTCAGGTTGCCCTCGCCGTCGTATTTCGAGCCCTGATCGTCGAAGCCGTGGGTGATCTCGTGGCCGATCACGACGCCGATCGCGCCGTAGTTGGCCGCGTCGTCGGCCTTGGGGTCAAAGAAAGGCGGCTGAAGGATGCCGGCGGGGAAAACGATTTCGTTTAGGTGCTCGTTGTAGTAAGCGTTGACGGTGGGCGGCGTCATGTCCCACTCGGTGCGGTCGACCGGTTTGCCGATCTTGGCGAGGTCGTAAGCCTCGTCGAAGGCGCCCGCGCTCCAGATGTTCTCGAAGTATGAATCCCGGCCCACGACGAGCCCGGAGTAGTCCCGCCACTTGTCCGGATAGCCGATCTTCTCGGCGATCATGTCCAGCTTGGCGATCGCGATCTTTCGGGTCGGCTCGCTCATCCAGGAGAGGGTCGCCAGATCGTCGCGCAGCGCGGCCTTGATGTTGTGGAGAATGTCCAGCACCTTCGCCTTGGCCTCGGGACTGAAGTAATCTTTGACGTATATCTGGCCGAGCGCCATGCCCATCGCGCCGTCCTCGGAGCGCACCACCTTCATCCAGCGGGGAAGGTCTTCCTTGGTGCCGGTGAGTGCGCTTCCGAAGGCGAACCCTTCCTTGACGAAAGGCGCCGAGAGGTACGGGGAGGCGTAGCTGGCGAGGTGCCAGCTAAAATAGACCTTCCAGTCTTCGAGGGGCGTGGACTTCAACTGCTCCGAAAGGCCCTTGAAAAAGTCAGGCTGGCCGATGTTGATGTGGCCCTTGATCGCGGGGAGGCCAACCTCCTTGGCGTAGAGGCTCCAGTCGAAAGCGGGAGCGGTTTTTTCGAGATCCGCGAAGGGCGAGGGGTGGTAGACCTTTTCCGGCTCGCGCATCTCGACCCTGGGCATCGAGATCTTGGCGAGCGCCGTCTCGATGGCCATGACGGTCTGGGCCTTCGACGCCGCCTTCTCCGCCTGGTCCCCAAGAAGCTCGAAGACCTTCGCCACGTGCTTGAGATATTCGTCGCGGATCGCCTTCGACTTGGCGTCGTCCTTCAAGTAGTAGTCCCGGTCCGGAAGGCTGAGGCCGCCCTGGAAGAACGTGGCGATGACGAGGGTCGCGTCCTTGTCGTCCTGGTTGGAGCCCATCCTGAAGAGGACGTTGACCCCGTGCTGCTGGAGCCTGGCCGCCTCGGAGGAAAGTCCCTTGAGGTCCTTCACCGCGGCGATCCTCGCCAGCTCAGGAGCGATCGGCTTCGCGCCCAGTTCGTCGGCTTTCTTCTCGTCCATGGCCGTCGTGTAAAAATCGGCCAGTTTGCGCTCGATGGTTCCCGCTGGCAGCTTCTCGTCCTTGGCGAGGGATTCCAGTATGGCGTGAAGTTCTTCGGCGTTTCTTACCATCAGTTCGTTGAATGTGCCCCACATAGGATAGGCCGGAGGGATCGGGTTGGCCGCTGCCCATCCGCCGGTGGCGTAGCCGTAAAAGTCCTCGCACGGCTTCACCTTTTGGTCGAGGTTGGCCGGATTGACCCCGTGGACCTCCGTCTGTTTTGAGGCGGCTTCTGGTTTTGCCTCCTGCGCCCCCGCCTGGGCGCAAAGAGCGAGCACGGAACCTGCCACGATCAGAACTGCTAATTTCATACGGGCTCCTTTCGATTCCAACGCGTTGGAAAGATACAATAAAAAGGCATTCCGCCACCAAGGGCATCTTGTACGAAACTCAATCGAGGAAAGTTCACCGGACGTTCCGGCCAAGCGCGGATTCGCCTCCGGAGGCGTCTCGCCGGCGGGTTCGAGTCACCTCGTCAGCTTGCGGTAGGTGATGCGGTGGGGCCGCAGCGCGGCGTCGCCCAGGCGGCGCTTTTTGTCCTCCTCGTACTCCTGGAAGTTGCCCTCGAACCAGACAACCTTGGAATCGCCCTCGAATGCCAGGATGTGGGTGGCTATCCTGTCTAGAAACCAGCGGTCGTGGCTCGCGACGACCGCGCAGCCGGCGAAGTTTTCCAGCGCCTCCTCGAGCGCGCGCAGGGTGTTCACGTCGAGGTCGTTCGTCGGCTCGTCGAGAAGGATGAGGTTGGCCCCGGACTGGAGCATCTTCGCGAGGTGAACCCGGTTGCGCTCGCCGCCCGAGAGCGTTCCCACCTTCTTCTGCTGGTCCTGGCCCGAGAAGTTGAACCGGCCGCAGTAGGCGCGGGCGTTCATCTGAACCTTCCCGAGCGTGACGTTGTCGCCACCTCCCGATATCTCCTCGTACACCGTCTTGTTGGGGTCAAGCGTGTCTCTCGTCTGCTCGGCGTATGCCATTTTGACCGTCTCGCCGACGCGGAACGAGCCGGCGTCCGCCTTCTCCAGCCCCGTGATCATCTTGAAGAGCGTCGTCTTGCCCGCGCCGTTGGGGCCGATGACGCCGACGATCCCTCCGGGCGGCAGGGAGAAATCCATCTCGTCGCAGAGGACTTTCTCCCCGAATGCCTTGGAGACCTTCTTCGCCTCGACGACGACGTTTCCGAGCCTGGGCCCCGGCGGGATGTATATCTCAAGGTCCCTGGCGACCTTTTCCGATTCGGCGTTCAGCATCTGCTCGTAAGCGGTGATGCGCGCCTTGCCCTTTGCGTGGCGCGCCTTCGGGGCCATGCGGATCCATTCCAGCTCGCGGGCGAGCGTCTTCTGCCGTTCGCTTTCCTGTTTCTGCTCTTGCCTCAGCCGCTCCTGCTTCTGCTCGAGCCAGCTCGAATAGTTGCCCTTCCACGGGATGCCCTGCCCCCTGTCGAGCTCGAGTATCCATCCGGCGACGTTATCTAGGAAGTAGCGGTCGTGCGTCACCGCGATGACCGTCCCTTCGTACTTCTGGAGGTGCTGCTCGAGCCAGGCGATCGTCTCGGCGTCAAGGTGGTTGGTCGGCTCGTCAAGAAGAAGAATATCCGGCTTCTGCAAAAGAAGGCGGCAGAGCGCCACGCGGCGCGCCTCGCCCCCCGAGAGCACCTTGGCCGGAGTGTCGCCGGGCGGGCAGCGGAGCGCATCCATCGCGAGTTCGAGCCTGGAATCGAGATCCCACGCTCCAGCGGCGTCCAATTTTTCCTGGACTTTGCCCTGCTCCTCTATGAGCTTGTCGTAGTCGGCGTCCGGAGCGGCGAAGCCCTCGTTGATCTCGTCGTAGCGCTTTAAGAGAGCCACCACTTCTGCGACCCCCTCTTTCACTATCTCGAGCACCGTTTTGGATGGGTCCAGCTTCGGCTCCTGTTCCAGAAGGCCGACGGTGTATCCGGGCGCGCGGTGAATTTCCCCAAGAAACTCCGTGTCCACGCCCGCCATTATTTTCAATAAGGAGGACTTGCCCGAGCCGTTCAGGCCTATGACGCCGATCTTGGCACCGTAAAAGAATCCGAGGTAGATGTCCTTCAGGACCTGCTTCTGCCCGTGGACTTTTCCCACGCCGACCATAGAATAGATGACTTTGTTTGGCTCTTCCTGTTTGGCCACGGCCGTCTCCTTGCTACCTGGCTCCGTCCAGGTATTGAATGAGTTGAGATGGGCGCTCGATCAGCGCCAGGGCGCCGGCTTCGCTGAGCTCCTTGGCCGAGCGAAAACCCCACAGGACGCCTATTGGATTCATCCCGGCCGAAAGGGCGGTTTGAACGTCGGTCGAGGTGTCGCCCAGGTAGAGCCAGCGCTCCGGCGGTATTCCGAGCTCCCGCGCCACCGCCGTGGCGCCATGAGGGTCCGGCTTCTTGGGAACATCCGGTTTTGCCCCGCCGACGGAGGCGAAGATGTCCCTCTCGAAAAACCGGCCGATGTTCAGCTTGGCGAAATCGTCCGGCTTGTTCGACAGGACGGCCATCGTCATGCCCCTTGCCTTCAGATCGTTCAGAAGCGCGACGACGCCCGGGTATGGCCTCGTCTTCCTGTCCCATCTTCGGCCGTACTCCTCCCTCATGGCGGCCATGAGGGCTTTCCATGCTTCATCGTCGTCCCGGCGCCCAGGAGGAAGAACCCGGCGCGCCAGCGTGTCCACGCCGTCGCCGACCATAAGGCGGTAAGCGTCGCGGGGGTGGCCGGCGAAGCCGAGCCTCCGCAGGGCTTCGTTCATCGAGTCGCAGAGGTCGTCCAGCGTGTCGAGGAGCGTTCCGTCAAGGTCGAAAAGGACTCCCTCGAAATTTCCGCGATGGCTCATTTCAACCTTGCCGGCAGGTTCAGCGCCATGACCAGAAAGGCGTAGCGGTCGGCGGCGTCCTCTATCCTCTTGGCGGTGGGCTTGCCCTGGCCGTGGCCCGCCTTGCTTTCGACCCTGAGCAGGATCGGCGCCGAGCCGGTGGTCTTCGCCTGCAAAAGCGCGGTCATCTTTCTCGCGTGCAGGGGGTCCACCCGGCTGTCGTTGGCGCCGGCCATGATCAGCGTCGGAGGGTAATCGGCCGCCTTGACGTTTTGGTACGGCGAGTACTTCAGAATGAACTGGAACTGCTTTGGGTCTTCGCTCGAGCCGTACTCGGGTATCCAGTAACGCGCGATCGAAAAGCGCTGGTAGCGAAGCATGTCAAGAAGCGGCACCTCGATGACGACCGCGCCATAAAGATCGGGGCGCTGAACGAGGCAGGCTCCCGTCAACAGGCCGCCATTCGAGCCGCCCTCGATCGCGAGCTTCGGCTTGGAGGTGTACTTGTTGGCGATGAGCCACTGGGCGGCCGAGATGAAATCGTCGAAGACGTTCTGCTTCTTGTCGAGCATCCCGGCCTCGTGCCACGCCTCGCCGTACTCGCCGCCGCCTCTGAGGTTGGGCATCGCGAAAACGAAGCCCTGCTCCAGCCACCAGGCGATGACGGGCGAGAAAAAGGGTTGCTCGGAGATGTCGAAGCCTCCGTAGCCGGTGAGATAGCAGGGCGCCGTGCCGTCGCGCTTGATCCCCTTCTCGTGGACGATGAACATCGAGACCTTCGTCCCGTCGTTGCTCGGGTACCAGACCTGCTCCGTTTCGAGGTTCGCCGAATCAAAGGGGACCTTCGGCTCGAAGAAGAGATCCAGCTTGTTCTTGGAGAAGTCATAGCGGTAGACCGACGAAGGGCGCGTGAAGGAGGTGTACCCGGCGAAGACTTCGTCGCTGTTCCACTTTCCGAAAATGCCCGTCACCGTGCCCATCTGCGGCAGCGGCATCTCGGCCTCGAACTTGCCGTCAAGGCCGCGGAATTGGACCAGGGAACACGCATCGTGCATCAGTTGGAGCATGAGCCTGTGATTCACCACCGAGGCCGACTCGATCGTATCGGGGCCCTCGGGAACGACGAGCTTCCACTTGTCGCGCTGCGGCGCTTTAAGGTCAATGGCGTAGACGCAGCCTCTGGGCGCGCCCTCGTCGGTCAGGCAGTAGAACGTGCCGTCCACGATCTCGCCGCTGTAGGCGTTGTGGACGCCCTTGGCGATGTACATCATGGCGCCGCTTGAAAGGTCCTTCACGAGAATCTCCGTCCGCCTGTCGGAGCCCTCGCTCATCTGGATCAGGAGGTAGCGGCCGTCGTTCGAGAGGTCAACGCCGAAGGTCGTCTCCTTCTTGCCGGGCACCGAGAAGACTAGCGCGTCGTCGTCAGGATTGTCGCCCAGCTTATGGAACATCACCCGTTGGTTGTAGTTGATCTCGTTCTCGTCCACGCTCCCGGGCATTGGGAATCGGGTGTAGTAGAAGCCGCTCTCGTCCTTCAGCCATGCTACCGAGGAAAAGCGGCAGCCGGGGATGACGTCGGGCAGGTCAACGCCGGTCGCGGTGTCGCGCACCCTCAGAGTGCTCTGTTCCGTTCCCCCGGGCGAGGTGCCGTACGCGACGTACTTCCCGTGCTCGCTGATGTAGTACCAATCCAGGGCCACGGTGCCGTCCTTCGCCAGCGTGTTCGGGTCAATGAGGAGGCGCGCTTTGGACGAGAGCCCCTCCTGGACGTAGAGGGGGGACTGGTTCTGCAAGCCGTCGTTCCTGGTGAAGAAGTAATAGGGGCCGTAGTGCGACGGGACGCCCATCTTCTCGTAATTCCACAAGGCCGTGAGCTGCTTGATGATCGCGGGGCGCTCCGGCACGGCGTCGAGATACTTCCGCGTGAAGGCGTTCTGCGCCTCCGTCCAAGCCTGCACCTGGGGATCGGAGCCGTTCTCAAGCCACCTGTAATCGTCGGTGATCTTTGTACCGAAGTAATCGTCGGTGACGGGTTCGATCTTAGTGGGGGGATAACTGGGCCTGTAGGGAAGCTTGACGGGCGGCTTGTTTATGGCGAGCGCCGCCAAACCGGCCGAACACGATAGAACGAAAGCAATGACGAGCGGAATCCGTTTCATCGGAATCTCCTCAGATAACGCCGCACCGCGGCGAAGGGGCTAGTGTGCCACGAGTCCTGGCGGATGCCAAGCGCGGAGCTCGCCATTAAGGCGTGAGGGAAGTTAGACGTGAGACGTGAGAGGTGAAAAGGTAAAGGGTGAAGCGTGAAGCGTAAAGGGTAAAGCGTCAAGGGTAAAGCGTGAGTCGTGGCGACGCTTAACCTCTTTACTCTTAACTCTTAACTTGTGAAGCGTGAGACGTGAGACGTGAGA
>JBBINO010000007.1:0-54659 GCA_037443845.1 Acidobacteriota bacterium | reverse complement strand
GGCAAACCCCGCTCGCGGCCCCGGAAAGGCCCTGTTCGCTCGGAATTGTCCCCCCCTGAACCAAGACGCCCCCACCACCACAAAAGCCGAAACACGCCACCTCTCAAACTGAACCCGAAACCTTTGAAGAGACGCGCGAAGCTGGTATGACCGCGATATAGCGCTGCGGATGGGCCATTGTCAAGGCGGCCGTCACGAGAGGGTGAAGGAAGCTGAAGGGTTAGAAGTGAATAGTGAGGGGCAAAGAATGCAGCGGTTTGCCGTCGCGCCCACACCGCGCGCGTCCTGCCCAACTCAAAACTCCCAACTCAAAACTCGCCTCGCCTCCGTTGCCGTGCACCACGCGAACTACGGGCGGCGCAAATCAACGCCGGGCCTACAAAACACGAGACACGAGACACCAGACACTTCTTCTCCTCCGTGACCTTCGCGCTTGCAGCGCAACTACAATCGCCCCTCCGTGCCTCGGCGTCTCAGTGGTTCTATCTTTTCCTTCGTGCCCTTTGTGAACTTTGTGGTGAGATTTCCTTCCAGCCGCGAAGCGGCGGCGCGAAGATCGGCCGCGAAGACCAGCTTGACCGGCGGGCGGCGCGGCCATAGAATGATTTAGCGGCGCGCGGCGGCCGATGGAGAAGTTCTCCACCGGCGCGGCGGTGGCGCCCGACGACGGGGAGGCGATCTTGGCTTTGTCAGGACGTAACAGGTCATTCGGACAAGCTGGAGCGTTCATCGCGTTGCTCGTCTCATGCGCGCTCGCTTTGGCGTTAGCGCCGCGGGCGAACGCCGGCGGCTCGTCTCCCAAAATTGTTGTCATCGGCTTCGACGGGGCCGACCCGGCCCTTATAAGACAGTACATGGCCGAAGGAAGGCTTCCAAACTTGCAGAGGCTCGAAAAGGAAGGCACCTTCAGCAACCTAAAGGTGACCAACCCTCCCCAGACGCCCGTCTCCTGGGGCGCTTTCATTACCGGGCTCAATCCTGGCCGGAACCACGTCTTCGATTTTCTGACGAGGGATCCGAAGACCTACAAGCCACATTTCGCTCTGATGGAGGAGGGTTCCAAGCAGCTTCTTCTCGGGCGCTGGAACCGGTGGGTCTTCCCTCCCCTGCTGCTCGTCCTCTGGCTGGGAGCGGCCGCGGCAATCTTCAGGCTTCGCCGCAAGAGCATCATGGCGTTCAGCTACGTCGCCGTGGCTCTGGCCGGGCTCGCGCTTTCGTCGCTGCTGTTCGTTTTCATAGTGATCTATCTGCCGATTCGGACGCCTTGGCCGATCAACCACCTTCAGGGGAAGCCCTTCTGGCAGGTGGCGGCGGAGGCAGGCAAGAAGTGCATCGTCATAAGAATGCCCGACACATTCCCCGCCGCTCCATACCCGGAGGGGCGGCTCGTCGCCGGGCTCGGCGTCCCAGACATTCGCGGGCGCGTGGGCACGCCCTACATATTCACTACCGACCCGGCGCTGACCGGCGGCGATAACGAATTCTCGGTTGACATCGTCCCCGTTTCGGAATACGACCCGCAGCCGATCACGGCTACGATCCAGGGCCCGTTCAACAAGCCTTTCTACGAATACGCCGTGGACGACTCTTCCGACGGCGCCACCGACCCGGCTGTCGTAAGGCACGCCAGGGAAAATTGCGAGGACGAGCTAAAAAGGGAAGGCGTCAAGCCCACCATAGACCTGCCGCTCAAGATCTCCTGGGACGACAAATCCTGCACCTACGACGTTCAGGGACAGCGCGGCACGCTGGCTCCGGGACAGTGGTCGCCGTGGGTCACGCTCGACTTCGCATTCAATCCGCTCATTCACCTCAAGGGGATGTCCCGCTTCTACCTGATTAAGTCGTCTCCGCAGCTTCAACTCTACATGTCGCCAATTCACTTCCACCCGGACGACGAGAACGTCCCGATATGCTACCCGCCCGATTACTCGAAGAAGCTGATGAAGAGATTCGGCCCGTTCAAAACGATGGGCTGGGCGGTTGACACGTGGACGATCTCCTCCGGGCTCGCCGGCGAGGACCAGTTCCTGTCGGACTTGAACCAGACCGTTGACGCCTTCGAGAAGATAATGAACGGCACAATCGGGGACAAGGATTGGGACTTGTACGTCTTCTACTACGAATTCACCGACAGGATCGCCCATGTTCTCTGGCGCTACATGGATCCGAAGCACCCGATGTACGACGCCGCCAAGGCGCCGAAGTACCAGGAGGAGATGCGCAAAGCATACGAGCGGATGGACAAGATCGTCGGCGAGGCGATGGAGAAGATGCCGAAGGACGCGACGTTGATCGTCCTTTCCGACCACGGCTTCACCTCCTTCCGGAGGGCCGTCAATTACAACAAGTGGCTCGTGGACAACGGCTACATGACGCTCAACGCCGGCACGGGCGTGATGACGCTCCAGGACCTTTTCGACGACAACCGCCTCCTTTTCAAGAACGTTGACTGGTCGAAGACCAAAGCCTACGCGCTGGGCCTCGGGAACATCTACATCAACCTCAAGGGCCGCGAGCGCGACGGCATAGTTTCGCCCGGGGCGGAATATGATTCGATCGTGGCCGAGCTGAAGGCCAAACTGCCCTTGATCGTTGACCCGAAGGACGGCTCGCATCCGGTCAAGGCCGTTTATACCAGGGACGAAATGTACAAGGGGTACGATCTGGACCTGACCGCCGACCTGCGCGTCTCCAACACCCCGGGCTACCGCGTCTCGTGGCAGACATCGCTGGGCGGAGTGCCCGATTCCCTGCTGGAGGACAACCTCAAAGCTTGGAGCGGAGACCACTGCTCCGTTGACCCATCGTTCGTGCCGGGAATGTTCTTCTGCAACCGGCCAATTCAAGGCGAACCGAACATCCTCGACATGGCCCCATCCATCCTTCATGCCTTGGGCGTGAAAGTGCCCGGCGACCTGGAGGGAAAGCCGATAGTCAAGGAGGCCCGGCAATGAAGCGGATCGGCATCATTATCTGCGACCGGTACAGAGAGTGCGGCGGCGGCAAGTGCTTTCGGGCGCTCAGAGAGCGCGCCGGGGCTTTCTCTCGCTATTCAAAGGAGAAGCAGGTTGAAGTCGTGGGATACTCCACCTGCGGCGGCTGCCCCGGGGGAAACATTGAATACGTGCCGGAGGAGATGATCAAGAACGGCGCCGAAGTCATTCATTTGGCCACCGGCTTCGTCGTCGGCTACCCGCCATGCCCCTATCTTGAGGACTTCAAGAAATTCATCGAGACGCGCTATAAGATCCCGGTCGTCATCGGCACTCACCCGGTACCGCTGAAGTACATGAAAGTCCACGACAAGCTTCCGTTCTGGAAACGGTCCAAGATGGATGAACTCGCGGGCGGCCTGATGGCCGAAAGCCTCGAAATCATGGAATCGTATAATTGAAGGAGGCCACATGGGAACCAGAGGACGCGAAATAGTCGGGATGAAAGTTGGAAAGCTCCTGCATCTGTTGAACGCCGCTTACGCCAGCGAGTGGCTGGCCTACTACCAGTACTGGCTCGGGGCCAAGATCATCAAGGGTCCCATGAAGGACGCCGTAGCCGCCGAACTGACGCTGCACGCGACCGAGGAGCTCAACCACGCCACTCTCCTGACGACCCGCATCGTCCAGCTCGGAGGGACGCCGGTCGTTGACCCGAAGCAGTGGTTCAAACTGAGCCCGTGCGCCTACGACGCTCCGGAAGACCCATACGTCGTCACGATCCTCGACCAGAACATCGCGGGAGAGCAGTGCGCCATATCGGCCTACAAGAAGCTGATGGACGCGACCAAGGACAAGGACATGGTCACCTACAACCTTGCGCTGACGATCCTTTCCCAGGAAGTGGAACACGAGGAGGATCTCCAGAGCCTGAAGGAAGACCTTGATCTCATGGTCGCCCGAGGTCGCAAGTAGCAGGGGGCGCGCGGGGCGCCCTCCAGTGCGGCATCCGGGGGGATACATTGCCAAGCACCTCGCAGACTTCGTTTCTTTCCGACCGGACCGGCGGCGCTTCGGCACCGCGATTGGGCAACCGGCGCGCGTCCTCTTCTATTATGACTGCGTGCGTTTTGCTCCTCCTTGCCGCCGCCTCATGCCATGGGAGCGGCGCGGAGAAGAGCGAGCCGGCGCGCGGCGGCATTCTCCGCCTGCCACTTATGGAGCAGCTCGTTCCCATGGACCCGCTGCTTCCAGCCCCGGTGGCGACTCAGCAGATACGAGGGCTTCTGTTCGAAACACTCGTCCGGCAAAACCCGGCGGACGGAAATCTCCTTCCCCTGCTGGCGGAGAGCTGGAGTTGTTCTTCGGATCAGGCCTCATACACTTTCGTTCTTAGAAAAGATGTCTATTTCCACGACCAGCCGGAGCTGCCCCAAAAGCGTCTTTTGGACGCCGAAGCCGTCCGCTTCAGCATCGAACGTTTCGTGGCGCCTTGCTCAACGGCCGAGGAGAAGCGGGCCCTAGCGGGCCTCCTGCGCGGCGCGAAAGAATTCAGCGAGGGAGCGGCGCGCGGCATAGATGGGATAGAAACGCCCGATGCCAGGACGGTGATTTTCCATCTTGTGCGGCCTGATGACGGATTCCCCAGGCTTCTGTCCCTGCCGGGGTTGGCCATCGTTGACCCCGCGGCCGTCAAGCTGTGGGGCGAGGAGGGCTTCAGGGATCACCCGACCGGGACAGGTCCTTTCCGGCTGGCTCTCTGGAACCCGCCTGCCGAGGTCAGGTTCCAGCGGAACAGGCTGTACTGGATGAAGGACGAATCTGGGGGAAGGCTTCCCTACCTCGACGAGGTCAGGTTCCTCTCTATTTCAGGGGAGGGCATCGGAAGCGATTTGCTCTCGGGAAGACTGGACGCCGCGCCTACCAACACCCTGCCCGATAGCAGCAGGAGCGTTTTAAGAGCGAAGGGGTTCACCACAAAATCGATCGGAAAGTACAATTTCATAGGGCTGGTCTTTCGCCCGGGCCTTTCCCCATGGGCTTCGCACCCTGAATGGATCGCGGCCCTGCAGGAGTGCGCCGGGGCGCTGTCTTTCACCGAGCAGTACACCACCGCCAAGGGCTTCGTGCCGCCTGAAAGCCCCTGGTACGATGAGGGATGCGCCGTGAAAGCAAAGAAGCGTCTCCCGAACCCGCCGCCGGAGTTGCATGTCCATCTTTTGAACCGCGAGAGCGGCCTGGGACTGCGCCTTCAAAACATCTGGGCGCCTCTTGGCCTGAAGGTCACTTGGACGCTTCATGGAGAAACGGAGTATTGGCGGGATAGTGCCGCCGGGCGCTACCCCGTCTGCCGCGCTGGATGGGTTGCTGACAGCCCAACGCTCTGCGCTCTATCCGAGCCCTTTCGTTCAACCTCGCCATTCAATGCCGCTTCTTTCAGCGACGCCTCCTTCGATGAGCTGTGGGAGAATGCGCGCATAGAACAAGACCCCGGCCGCCTCCGCGCAATCGCCTGCGGCATGCAAAGGAGGGTTAACGCTTCGGGGCGCTGGCTTTTTCTATGGCACGAACGGTACACGTTGACTTGGAATGAACGCGCGAGAGGCATCGAATCGTCGGTCAACCCCGTCATGAACCTGGATCTGCGACGAGTCTGGATAGCCCCATGAGACTCAGGACCCGGCTTAGAAGAACGATCATCGGCCTTGTACTCCTGCCCAGCCTCCTGATCTGGCTCGGCTCCGTTGCCTTCGCCAGCCACCAGGTGGCGAGCCAGGCCCTTCGCGAGGCGACGGATGCGACTACGAGGGCAAGGGAGCTTCTGAGGCAGGAGGTACTCAGGGACGTGAGCTTCATCCGTTACGCCACATTGCAAACAGAGGGAGGCGGGGCGCTCGACGTGACAAATCCCTCCCTTCTGCTGCCGCTCTTCTTTCCATACGCCCAGAAAATGGTGATAGAGAGAGACGGCCTGCCTCCTCTTCTTTGGCGGGCATCCGATTACGGCATGAGCATAAGCTCTCACCTCGGCTCTGAACCCGCGCCCGGCGAACCTTTGACGGCGCTTCCGGCCAAGGAAGAATCTCTGATCCCGTTCGGCCAGGTGATGCTGGCCCCCGACCCCGTTTTTCCAGCGGGCGGCCTCTGGTACAGAGTGCCGATACAGGCGCGCACGGCGGGCAAGATCAGGGTGTGGCTGCAAATTCCAACAGTGGCCAGGTGGCTTGGCGAAATTGAGACCGCGGCCTATCCAGAGAGCTTCTCGCTGGTGAACGCCGCTGGAGAAACCTTGTGGGGCGACGCGGAGGGGAACAAAACTGAAAAGGTCGACTCGGCAACGGCGGCCCTCATCAGCGGCGTCGCGCGCGCCAGCGTTGAAGCCTCGCCCACTTCCCTGATGCTCGTGGGAAGAAAATCCCTGGCACCCGCACTTTTCGGATTGAAGGCGGGCGCATTCTTGGGTCTTTTCTTCACGTGCCTGGTTATCGTCCTTTCCCTATGGCTCAGCCAGCGAGTCATAAGCAAGGTAACCGATGGCCTGATGCAGATGGAGGAAACAGCGGAGCGCGTCGGGAGCGGCGAATTCGCGGAAATGCGGGCCAATCCTTCTGAGGGCGAACTGGGGCGGTTCGCGGCCGCCTTCAATAGAATGGTCTCTGACCTGAGGCGCCTTCAGTGGGAGCGCGAACGCGCCGCGCGAGGAGAGGCGCTTTCGATGGCCTTTTCAGCCCTGGCGCATGACCTGAAAAACGGTGTCGGCCACCTCGCCCTTCTGTCGGAGAACCTTGAAAAGTATTATCTGCAACCGGGATTCAGAGAAGACGCGATTGCTTCGCTGAAGGCGGTCGTCCAGCGTCTCGTCTCTCTCTCGAACAGGATATCAAAGAAGGGGCAGTTCGCTTCCATCCAGCGCAGGGCCGCCTTATCCATGGTATGGCAAGGCCTCTGCGAGAGGCACCGGACGGACGCCCTCAGGCTGTCAAGTATCGGCGCGCCAGAGGCTTGGAAGACGCCCGTTCCTGTCCCCGCGATTGAAGACGTCATGGAAGTTCTTCTCTCGAACGCGCGGGACGCGGGTGCCACGAATTTCGAGTGCGAAGCCGTTCTGGCCGGCGACGCCCTGACGCTGCTGGCCCGCGACGACGGCAACGGCATCGGCGAAGGAATGAAATCCAGCCTCTTCGAGGCCTTCGCCACATCCAAGGACGGAGGTCTTGGGCTTGGGCTCTTCCACGCCAGAAGGACGCTGCGTTTTATTGGCGGAGAACTCGCCTATGAGCCAGGCGGGCAACAGACGACCTTCAAGCTCGTGATTCCTGCGCGGGAGGCTTGATGAAACTCTTGATAGTCGAAGACGATCAGGCGATCAGAAAACAGCTTCGATGGGCCCTGCAGGAGGAATTCCCCGTCATCCTTGATGCCTGGGACGAACAGAGCGCCGCCAAAGAGCTAGGCGCAATGGAGGCCGGCATCGTCCTCCTGGACCTCCACCTGCCGCCATGCCCGGACTCTCCAGAAGCGGGCCTTCGCCTCCTGGAACTGATTAGCGGCAAGATGGAGGAGCTGACGGTCATCGTGCTTTCAGGCACCGGAGACGCGCTCGCCCCCAGGATGGCGCTGAAGCTCGGCGCATGGGACTTCCTTTCCAAACCGGTGGACCCAGAACTTCTCCTTCTCCTTTTGAAACGCGCAGCCGAGCGCGCCACTCTGTTGGGGCGCCTTGCCGAAAAGGGGCCTGATATCAAGCTTTTTCACGGCATGGCCGGCGAAAGCAGGGCGATGGAGAACCTTTTCGACTGGCTGGAGCGCGCCGCGCCATCAGGTTTTCCCGTTCTCATCCAGGGGGAAAGCGGCACCGGCAAGGAACGGGCGGCGGTGGCGGTGCACAAAATGTCGCCACGTTCCGGCGGGCCGTTCGTGGCGGTCAACTGCGGGGCTGTCCCTGAAAATCTTTTCGAGAGCGAGTTCTTCGGATTCAGGAAGGGCGCGTTCACCGGAGCGGACAGGAACAGCGATGGACTGTTGAAGCAAAGCCACGGCGGCACTCTGTTCCTCGACGAAATCACGCTGCTGAGCAGCCCCTCTCAGGCCAAACTGCTGCGATTTCTTGAGGACGGCGAATTCAGGCCCTTAGGCGGAAGCCATCCGGAGCAGGCTGATGTCCGCCTGATATCCGCCACGAACAGCGACATGGAAACGGAGTTGAAAGAAGGCAGTTTCAGGGAAGACCTTTACTACAGGATAGCCGCGTTGAAGTGTAGCGTTCCTCCGCTTCGCGAGCGAGCCGAGGACATTCCCATTCTCTTTCGGCTTTTCATGGGCAAGGAAGGCCCGGTATTCTCAAAAGAGGCATGGGATGCAATCGAAAGTCATCCCTGGCCTGGAAACGTCCGCGAGCTGAAGCACATGGCGCAGCGTCTTTCGGTCATGGTGAGAAATCGCGCGGTGCTCGTGGAAGACCTTGACCTGCCAAAGAGCCGCTTCACGTTCTCGGCGCAAGGTCATGAGCCTGAGCCCGGACCATGGGCGACGTGCGTCGCCGAGTTCGAAACAAGGCTTTTGAAGCTTGCCTTAGAAAAGGCCGGCGGAGATAGAAAACATGCCGCCGAAGCTCTCTGTCTCGCGCCCAACCAGTTCCGCTACCTTTGCAGAAAATACGGCATATAGACAAATAATTCACTCCGGCCGAAATTTTTTTCGTTCGGCAGCTTGCTCAAACAGGCACATGCCCGCCGATGTTGGATTGTCGCCGTCCGCCCCTCCGGCACCGAAATTGCTCTTGCCTAAACATCGGTTGAGCGGAGGAACTAGTGCCGATTCTTTCCAGTGACAAGGAGTACACCCGCCAGCTTGGCTGGTTTCTGCGCGACTGCCCCCTGGAGGATGTCACCATCGTGGACTTGGCCTTTCCGCCTGAAGACGAGGACTGGAGAGGAGAGGAGCAGGCCATTCGTTTGCGTCCCCAAAGGAAAGGCCCTTTGCTGCTGCTTTTGCCGGCATGCGACGTCACCCTGCCCACTTCCAGGGCCGGCCTTGAGGGCAAAATCTTTCTCAGAGGCAGGGACGAGGACAAGCTCAGACTTTTTATCCTCTCCCTCAAGGCATCCAACAAACATGATGATAGCGCGGCGCCATTACCAAACGGAAGCGCCGGGGCGAAAGGAGGCCCAAAATGAGGTTTTCGAGGCAAGCTCTGGCCGTCGTTCTGTTTTGCCTGGCCGGCGCCGCGGCGCAAGCCGGAACAATATATGTGGCCCTAACCGGCAACGATGATACGGGCAACGGCTCGCCGGGAAGTCCCTACAGGACCATCGGCAAGGGAATCGCCGTGGCGGTTGCGGGAGATACCGTTTCCGTTGGCCCAGGCACATACAACGAGGCAATAACGCTGAAAGACGGCGTCGCCGTCGTCTCACAGCAGGGCGCGCAGGCAACGGTCATTGACGGCGGGGGAACGGCGCAAACCGTCTATGCCGAATTCTGCGGCGCTTCCACCATATTGCGGGGTTTTACCGTTACTGACGCGCAGAGGGGAATCTGCAGTGTGCTCGGCTCCATTGAAGTGCAGCGGTGCATCTTGACGGGGATCTCTGGCGGAATTTATGGTGGCGCCGTCTGTTTCTTGTGGGACTCCGGTTCGCTCCTAGAGGACAGCCTTGTGTACGGCAACAGTGCCGTTTACTCGGCTGGAATCAGAGTGGACGGATCATCCGCCACCGTCAAGCGATGCACCGTGTGGGGAAACACCGCGGCAAACGGCGACGGCGGAATCACCTTCGTCAACGGCGGAACCGGCGCCGTAGAGTCTTGCATCCTCTGGAACGTTGGCCAGCCCGTCGTAGGCTCCGTTACCTCGGTGACCTACTCTGACGTGCAGGGGGGCTTCGCGGGTACTGGGAATATTGACGCCGATCCTCTTATTTTCGATGCCGCGAGCGGGGATTGCCGTCTCGGCTACGGCTCGCCCTGCGTCAACACGGGGGCTAGCGGCGGCGACATGGGATGCTTTGCGGCGGTCACGGTCGCCTCATCGGGGGCGGAATATGCTACGATCCAGGCCGCTTGCACCGCCATTCCCACGCTGGGCGGAATGGGTGGAGGCTCCGTGCTCGTGGCGCCGGGGACATATTTGGAGCATGTTGTCATGCAGGCGTCCACGCTCATTGACGGCGCTTCTCCGTATTCAGCTATCGTTGACGGGGGCTGCACTGACCGATGTTTTGTAATGGCCTCGCATTGCGCCCTGAGCCGCCTTACGATTCAGAACGGGAGCAACCAGTATGGTTCCGGAGCGATTACTTCGGATTCATGCACGGTCAGCCGGTGCATCTTCAAAAACAACCAGACCGCCATCAGCAACTCGCAGGGTGGCGGGCTCTATCTGAACGCCGGCGCGCAAATGGTTCGCAACTGCCTTTTCTACGGCAATAAGGCACAATATGGCGGTGCTATCAATGCATACCAGTCGTCCGCCACGGTTACAAACTGCACCATCGTGGATAATAATGTCGGGGCCGGCTGGGCATACGGCGGCATTTACGCCTTCGGCACCAGCCCCGCTCCAGCCTCGGTGACCGTCACCAACTGCATACTGTGGGGTGACGGCAACGAAATGTGGGGCGCAGCCTTCGGGACGGTCACTTCCTCCTACACGGACACCGAGGACGGCAACAGCGGCACGGGAAATATCATCACCGACCCCCTCTTTCTCGGCAGATCCGATCACAACTACCGAATCGCGCGCACGTCGCCGTGCCTCGACGCCGGCACGAACACGAGCGCTCCGGCGTGCGACCTGGATGGCAACCCGCGGCCGCTCGACGGCAACCACGACGGCACGGCCACGACTGACATGGGCGCCTATGAAACAACGAGCCTTCTCTATAACTCAAGCTTTAGCACGGGCGACCTTTACAACTGGAACATCGCCGCTTTGGCCCCAAATGGCACCGCCACCGTCGTGGACTATGGCGGTAGGACGAAAGCTCTTCGCTCGTACCGAACCGCCAGCTCTGGAGCGGCGACTACCCTTGAACAGGTGTTGGCGATCCCATGCACTCAGTCCGGCTCCCTCTCTTTCTCAATAAACATCCACACTCAGGCCTTTACAGGGAACCTGGACACTTACCACGAGTTTCCGGTGAAGGTATTCCTTTACTACCAGGATGCGACCGGGACAGAGTATGAGGACCATAGGTATTTCTATATCGGCGGCAGCTCCAGCGACCCTAAGGCGGAACTGGTCACGGCTGACACATGGTTCGTCCGCGCAATTGATTTCTCCGGGCTCACCCCGGCCCCGGCCTTTCTGACGCGCGTCGTACTTCAATCGCAGGGGTGGGCTTGGGAGGCCTACTTCGATGATCTGGACCTCGTAACGGACGCTCCGCCACCCGACCTGGCCGCGCCCGCACCAGGCAGCTTCCAGATAAACGGCGGCGCCGCGTACGCCAGCAGCGCCAACGTTTCGCTCTCCGTCAGGCCGGGCGCCGATGCCGCGCTGACCTTCGCCACGACGGGCGACTACAGCCTCGGCGGCTTTGCCGCGCTAGCCGAGCGGTTCGTGACGACAAGCGGCGCCATCACGGGCGCCGGCGTGAGGATCTGGCTGGCGCAGTCCCCCCAAACCTACGTCGTTTCGCTTCGCGCCGCGCTCAACGGGGCCGACATCACTTCCTTCACGAAGACCGTCACGGGCCCGACTTACCCGCCCCAGCCCTTCGAAGGGAGCTTCCCGTTTCCGGTCAACGTCCCGCCTGGAACAACGCTCTACTTGGTCATCCGCAGTACCGACGGCATATTGAATATGCTGGCCAACCAGACGGACCCCTATCCAAACGGCGACCTTTGGCGGCTCTTTTCTGGCACCTGGACCGAGATGAGCGGCCACGACGTGCCGGCGTGGATCGTCCAGACCACCCAGCGCGTTCAGATTTCCAACGACGGCTTCGCGACCTCGTCCTTTGTGAACTACGGCACTTCGGTTCCGTGGACGCTCTCGGGCGGCGAAGGCCCGAAGACCGTCTGGATGCGGTACGTTGATTTCGCCGGAAATCACAGCGCCCTCTATAACACCCAGGGCATCATGCTGGACGGAACCCCTCCGCAGAGCGCCCTCTCATCCCCCTCCAGCGGCCTAAACGATTACCTCTCCTGCCATGACCCGCTGGTGATTGAGGGCACGGCTTCAGACGCCAGCACGCTTGTCACCGGCGTGGACGTTTCCTACGACAACGGCGTCACGTGGCACACCGCCACGAACACCGGAACGAACTTTTCCTCCTGGTCCTACACCCTCGCGCCGCCCCCGCCCGGAACCTTCGTGATCAGGTCTCGCGCCACCGACCAAGCCTCAAACGTGGAGACGCCCGCCCCTGGCAATACGATCACGCTGAATCTGGTGAGCCAGGTCGCATGGACGCAAACCAGCAAGGCCGATTTCGAGAGTGGCTTGCTCACGAACATTGACACGACGACCTCCCCTGGAAGCTGTCTGCTGAAGACCGCCACCACGACCTACAATTCGCTGTTCCAGTTCTCATCCACGCAGGGACAAAACCAGTGGTACTACCGGGACAGCAGCGACGCCAGCCTCGCGTGGAACGGCAACTGGTGGGGAAGCTCGACCACGCCGCAGATAAAGTCCGATAGACAGATGGGGTACGGCAGCCTGAACAGCAGCCGGGAATGGGTGGCGCCGTCCGACGGGTTCGTCCGCATCAACGTGAGCTTCCAGGACGCCGAATCGGGCCCCAGCGGCGATTACAGCTGGGTCTGGCTCTATCACAACGGGACGCAGCTCTATCAGCGCATGATCGTGGATGGGGACTTCACGATTTACGGGACGACCGTTGACAGGGTGGTGGCGGCCGGAGACCGGATAAGGATACAAACCTACGACCAGCTGGGGCCGCAATGGATTTTTGCGATGGCGGCAATCGAGTTTCGCCCGGCGGGCACCGTGCTCTCGCGCGTTCTTGACGGCAGTTCGACAGTGCCTTGGAACAACGTCACCTGGGAGCCAGCAACGCAACCGGCCGGCTGTACGCTTGGCGTCTGGGTCCGGGCTTCGGATTCGCTCTTTGCCCCCGGCGCCACTCTACCCGCCTGGACCCAGGTGACGAGAGGCCAGCAAGACGGCCTTCCCGCCGGGCGCTACACCCAGTACAAGGCGGTCTTGAACGCGGCGGATTTCACATCCGTTCCTCAGCTCGATCAGTTCGCTATCCTCGGCGACGACAGCGGAAGGCCGTACGCCATTTCCGATCTCAAGGCGCAGAAGAGCGGAACATCCGTTGTCCTTGCGTGGGCCCCAATAAATTGGAGTCCTACAGTGGACCATGTTTTCGTCTACCGCGCCACGCAGAAAGACCTTTCGGACAAGGTTCTCGTCGGCGACGTGGCCGCGTCCGCTGGCACTTACACCGATACGCCACCGGCGGGAGCGCTCTATTTCTACAGTCTGATCACCTACGACGTGGCGTGCAGGACAGGGACGTGACGGACAATCGGCCCGAGGGAGGATGAATCAGAAGGCGGGGGCTTGCCAGCCCCCGCCTTTGTGTTCTACTGCCATCAACTCATCAACGGCTTCTACCACCCCAGGACGTGGGCGAAGAGGAGCGGGGCGACGATGGTCGCGTCGGACTCGATGATGAACTTCGGCGTATCCTTGCCGAGCTTGCCCCAGGTGATCTTTTCGTTGGGGACCGCGCCGGAGTAGGAGCCGTAGCTGGTCGTCGAATCGGAAATCTGGCAGAAGTAGCCCCAGAGGGGAATGTCGTGCAGGCCCATGTCCTGGTAGAGCATCGGCACGACGCAGATGGGGAAGTCTCCGGAAATGCCGCCCGCGACCTGGAAGAAGCCTATCCCCGGCTCGGGGCTGGAGTTCTTCCTGTACCAATCGGAGAGGGCGATCATGTATTCGATGCCCGTCCTGACGACGTGAACGTTCTTGACGTCGCCCTTCATGACGTGGGCCGAGAACATGTTGCCGAGCGTCGAATCCTCCCAGCCCGGCACGAATATGGGAAGGTTCTTCTTGGCGGCGGCCAGGAGCCACGAGCCCTTCGGGTCAATCTGGTATGACTTTTCCAGCTTGCCCGACAACAGAAGCTCGTAGAAAAACTCGTGGGGAAAAAGGCGGCGGCCCTTGGCCTCGGCGGCCTGCCAACCATCGAGCACCGCGCGCTCGATGCGCCGCATCGCCTCCTCCTCGGGGATGCAAGTGTCGGTTACGCGGTTGAGGTGGTGGTTCAAAAGGTCCTCTTCATCGGACGGCGTCAGATCACGGTAGTGAGGCACGCGGACGTAGTGGTCGTGCGCGACGAGGTTGAAAACGTCCTCCTCCAGGTTCGCCCCCGTGCATGTGATGCCGTGGACCTTGTCGCGGCGGATCATCTCGGCGAGAGATAGGCCGAGCTCCGCCGTGCTCATCGCGCCGCCAAGCGTGACCAGCATCTTCCCTCCCCGGTCGAGGTGGCGCTCGTAAGCCTTCGCGGCGTCCATGAGGGCCGCCGCGTTGAAGTGGCGAAAGTGGTGTTCCATAAAAGCCGAAATCGGACGGTCACTCATCACGGTTCTCCTTCTCTGACGTTGGCGGCCCGTGCGAGCCGGGCCCGGCCCAAGAGGCAGCCATTTTAGCCCATGTTGCATCCCAAGGTCGAGGATTGGCGGAATCTCACGACGGCTCGGACTTGAGAGGGTCCAGCCGGTAGTAATCTTTCAGAAGAGCGTAAAGTCTGGGGTGCTGGCGGGCCACTTCAGCGGGCAGCTCGAAGAACGCCTCCGTCGCGACGGCGAAGAATTCGCTTTCGTCCTCGGCGCCGTACCGATCGAGCACTTCGCCGCTATTCGCGCTGCCTTCTTTAAGCCCGCGGTACGCCTCGGTCATGACGGCATTCCACCTGACGGCCATTTCACGGTCGCGAAGCAAGGGAGTGCCGTTGGCGGCCCCGTCCCCCATGTCCAGTTGGTGGGCGAATTCGTGGAGGACGAGATTGCGGCCGTCGAGCCGCGAGGCGTCATGGCGCACGTCTTTCCAGGAGAGGACTACCGCTCCGTTCTCCCACGCCTCGCCCTCGCGGGCTTCGCCGTCAACAGAAACGACGCCCAATTCATCGGCCTCTTGGGCGCGAGAACGGTAGGCCGTGGGGTAAACGAGGATCGTTCTTACATTGTCATATTGATCCATGCCGAGGCCCAGGGTCAGCATGCAGGCCTGAGCCGCAACGATGAGTTGCACGTCCCGCGTAATTTCTTGCCCTCTGCAGCCCTCCCACTCGTGCTCGGCAATAAATACCCGCAACTGGCCGTGAAGAACGCCTCGCTCACGCTGCGTAAGAGCGCGGTAGAGCGCCACGTGTTTTTCGAGGATGCCGATCCACTCGCCGGGAAAGGGCTCTCTTTCGATTCTCGCCCGCCGTCTCTTCTTGAGCCATGACAGCATCGGCGCCTCTCCCTGGGCTGCTTCAGAACTCGGCCCCGCGATCGAGGGCGCGCTCCTTCTCGTGCCGTTCGATGGCCAACGCGATGAGCCGGTCGAGAAGACGCGGGTAAGAGAGGCCCGTCGCCTCCCAGAGCTTCGGGTACATCGAAATCTTGGTGAAGCCTGGCAGGGTGTTGATCTCGTTGACTATTGCGGCGCCATTCGGCTTCAGAAAGAAATCAACGCGCCCCATCCCCTCGCATTCGAGCGTCTTGAAAGCTTTGACGGCAAGATCCCGAATCTGGTCGAAAATCCATGCGGGAAGGTCCGCCGGTATCTTGAGCAGCGCCCCCTTTTCGTCAATGTACTTCGCCTCGTAGCTGTAAAACTCGTGCTGGGGGATGATCTCCCCGCAGACGGAAGCGCGCGGCTCCTCGTTGCCGAGCACGGCCACTTCGATCTCGCGTCCTGAAATCGCCTCCTCGATGATAACTTTCCGGTCGAAGCGCAGGGCTCTTTCGACCGCCGGGCGCAGTTCCTCAATCCGCTTGACCTTGCTGATGCCGACGGAGGAACCCAGGTTGCAAGGCTTCACGAAGAGGGGCAGGCCCAGGGCCGCGACCCCCTCTTCGAGCCCCTCTCCGGCCGAGCGCACCGACACGAAGCGCGGCGTCGGCAGACCAGCGTCCCTCAGAAGGCGCTTCATCACTTCCTTGTCCATGCCCACCGCCGATCCCAGGACCGACGCCCCCACGAACGGCGCATCGAGCATCCTCAGGAGCCCCTGCAGCGAGCCGTCTTCCCCGAAGGTGCCGTGCATGATCGGGAAGAAAACATCAATGCTACCCCTGACCGATCCGTCGGAAGGGTCCTTCAGCGCGAGCGCATCGCCTGGGCTCTCCACCGGCACAACGGCCGGCGCGGAAGCATTCAGCGCGATTAGCTTCGGGTTCGATGCGTTGAGGATGAAGGAGGCGTCGCGTCCGAGGCGCCACACCCCGTTCTTGTCCACGCCGAGAAGGACGGGCTCGTACTTTTCCCTGTCCAGCGCCTCGTAGATGCTCTTGGCCGACTGTATGGACACCTCGTGTTCGCCGCTTTTGCCACCGAAAATGATACCGACCTTGGTCTTCAACCCAGAGCCTCCTTGCGCGGCGCTAGCCGCCGGTGATGACAATGATAACACGCTGGCGCCTGTTCTTTTGCTGTTTTTCTGCTAAAATTATAGATAGTTCGCCATATTTGGCGAAGTCAACCTTCATTAGGAGGCAAAATGAAAAGAGAGAGGACAATCCAGGTTGCGCTCTTCGTTTCCATCGCGTGGCTTGCAATGTTGGGACAGGTTCAGCCAAAGCCCGCAAGCGACGCGCCTGCCGTCACTGCTCCGGCCGCAGCCAGCGCGGAGCCTGCCAAGAAAAGCCCCGGCGTTGAACTCGTTGACAAGGGCGATTATTCCGCGGCGCTGCCTCTTCTGGAGGCTGAACTGAAGGCGGCCCCGCAGTCGAGGGATCTGCTCTATGCAAAAGTTGAAGCGCTGGCTGGCCTGGGACGTTTCATCGAGGCCCGTTCCTTCGCCATGCAGGCCATGTTCTCTCACCCGGCTTGGCCCGAGTTCAGGTACCAGGCTGGGGAGTGTTCCTGGAACCTCGGCCAGGCCCAACAGGCCGTCCAGGCATGGACGCCCCTCTTTTCAGATCCTGACTGGGGCGGCCTGGCTATGGCGAAAGCCTCGCGCGCCCTTCGCGCTTCAGGCCGCGAGGAGGAGGCGAAACAGCTCGTACTGAACGCCGTGGCGAAGCAGGAGAAGCCGTCGCCGGTCCTGTTGAACGAGGCCCTCGAACTGGATCGCACCGGACCCGGGTGCATCAAGATCATAGACAAACTCATCGCCGCCGACCCGCAATCGAAAGACGATTACGAAAACCTGCGCAAGCTCTACGCTTCCATCGGGGACGGAAAACTGCTGGACGAGTCCCTCTCCGGTTCCCTGCCCGTCACCATTCCACTGAAGGAACGTTCCGAGTCAATTGAATTCGCCGCGCTTGGCATGGGCGGGTACAACAGCATGAGCAATACTTTTAGCGTTGATACGAGTACCAGCGTGGTCGCTCCCGTCTCCATTAACGGCGGCGGCAAGGAGTGGATGGTTATGGACTCGGGTACTACCGTCTTCATGGTCAGCCCATCCGTCGCCAAGTCCAACGGACTCGATCCCGTGGCAACGGCACAATACATAGGCCTTGGAGTAAGAGGGGCACGGCCTTCAAATTGGGTCGTGATCAAGACGCTCTCCTTGGGCCCGCTGACGCTGAGGGATGTCCCCGCCAAAGTTATTGACAAGCAGACCGATTTCTGGAAGACGACCGCCGGCATTTTTCCGATGGCCGCCCTGCGCAATTACGGGATACTTTACGACAGAAGGCATGGCAAGCTGACGCTCTATCCTCCTAAAACTCCCGCCGAGTCTGCATTGGGCGAGGGCCTGCTCAAGATTCCGACTCTCTGGGTTTTCAACCGGCCCTATTTCTTCGTGAAGGTGAACGACACTCCGAACGTCTTCGGAATGCTTGACACCGGCGCCGAAAGAACCATGATTGACGCGGAAAGGGCCAAGGAGTTCGGAGTCAAGGTCAACGTCAAGTACGGGTCGCAAACCTTCACCGGCATGTCGGGGAGCTTCCTCACGGGAGTTGCCAACGATACGACCATATACGTGGGACCGGCGAAATTCACCATGGGTACGGTCCAGGTCACTCAGCTTGGTTCGGGCAATGGGCTCTCCTACAGCGTCATAGTCGGCAGGGATATCCTGGATCTTTTCAACATATACTTCGACTATCACGAAGGAATCAGCGCCTTCAAGGGGTATGACCGCTAGGAAGTGAACCCATGCACACTGGAATCGGTGCGCTCCTGCTGATTTCCGCGGCAGTTACACCACTGGTGGCCCAAACCACGCCGCCGGCGGGAGCGCCTGGTACCCAGGCAAGTAGCCCTCTAAAAAGCACGGCCTCCCTTTCATATCCGGGAATCTCAGTGCTTCACAAGGGTGATTTCGCCGCGGCGCTGCCTCTTCTGGAGGCTGAACTGAAGGCGGCCCCGCAGTCGAGGGATCTGCTCTATGCAAAAGTTGAAGCGCTGGCTGGCCTGGGACGTTTCATCGAGGCCCGTTCCTTCGCCATGCAGGCCATGTTCTCTCACCCGGCTTGGCCCGAGTTCAGGTACCAGGCTGGGGAGTGTTCCTGGAACCTCGGCCAGGCCCAACAGGCCGTCCAGGCATGGACGCCCCTCTTTTCAGATCCTGACTGGGGCGGCCTGGCTATGGCGAAAGCCTCGCGCGCCCTTCGCGCTTCAGGCCGCGAGGAGGAGGCGAAACAGCTCGTACTGAACGCCGTGGCGAAGCAGGAGAAGCCGTCGCCGGTCCTGTTGAACGAGGCCCTCGAACTGGATCGCACCGGACCCGGGTGCATCAAGATCATAGACAAACTCATCGCCGCCGACCCGCAATCGAAAGACGATTACGAAAACCTGCGCAAGCTCTACGCTTCCATCGGGGACGGAAAACTGCTGGACGAGTCCCTCTCCGGTTCCCTGCCCGTCACCATTCCCCTCAAGGAACGGTCTGTTTTACACGAGGTCGGGACCCTTTTGAATCCGGGGCTCTTTGACAACGACATCTTGGCCAAGACAGACGACGTGCGGACGACAAGGGAATCCATGGCCCCTCCACAAGTTGGGCCACCCACTTCGGAAACCATAAGAACCGACCTCGGCATGGCTGTTCCAGTTGTCATCGGCGTTGACAAAATGGTGTGGATGACGCTGGATTCCTCAACCGGCTCTTGCTCAGTAAGCGCCGGCGCCGCGAAGGCCGGTTCGCTTGGATGCTTCAGATTATCAGGCAAGGGGCCTTTCGGAGAGAAAACCTCGCGCGCCGCTGGTGATTGGGTGATAATTAAGAAGCTGGAAATAGGTCCGGTTGTATTCCAGAACCTCCCCGCCAGGGTCATGCAAAAAAATGAGCCAGGGTCGAAGGACGAGACTGGGGTTTTCCCTCTTGCTCTTTTGCGTCACTTCGGAGTGCTTCTAGATAGCCCAGGCGGGCGGGTCATTTTGTATGCCCCCCGGGACGACGGCCATGGAAGCGATCGGGGAAGGCGCTGTTACCGTCCAATGCCTGTGGAGTGATGGGCAACCGGTCGTTCCCGTCCGGATCGCTCAGGCTCCAAACCTTTTCGCTGCCGTCGTGCCATGCACAAAGCGCAGTTCCATGACCGATTTCGGAGTGGCGGCCGCCCGCATCGAGCCAAACACCAAAGGGACCGTGAAGGAGGCGGAAATCAAAATCGGCTTCGTAGGTTTCCACCTGCAATCGGTGGCAATCGAGCCGGCCCCATGGCATCTGTCGCCGGTCTGTTCGGCCATCCTTGGCAATGACGTCTGGGGACGTTTCAAGCTATTCTTCGACCCGGCGCGAGGGACGTTCTCCTTCACCGCAGCCAAGCCATAGGCCGCGCGGGTTAGTATGGCTTCGGCGATATTGTCCCTAGCTGATTTGCGCGCCCCTAGCGGCTAAGATTTTTTATTCGGCTGAAGCCACGGGCCACGGTGATTGAGGGTGGCGCTTGACTGGGCTACCGGCATTATCACCATCTCGGTCACGTCAACCCTCTCCGGCCTCGTAGCCGCCCACACCACGGCATCGGCTATGTCCGTAGGCTTCAGCGCTTCTATGTTTTCGTAAACCTTTGCAGCCCGCGCCTTGTCTCCCCTGAACCTGACGACGGAAAAATCGGTTTCCACCATGCCGGGGTCTATCGTAGTCACCCTGACCGGCGTTCCAGTCAGGTCCATCTTCAAGCCTCGCGTGAGCGCCTTCACCGCGAACTTGCTGGCGCAATAGACGTTGCCGCCGGGGTAAAGTTCGCGCCCGGCCACCGACCCAATGTTGATTACGTGCCCCCGGCCGCGCGAGATCATGCCTGGCACCATGGTCCTGGTGACGTAGAGAAGGCCCTTGACGTTGGTGTCGAGCATTTCATCCCACTCCGCAGGGTCCCCCTCGTGAAGTTTTTCAAGGCCCCTGCCAAGCCCGGCGTTGTTCACAAGGACGTCCACTCCCGACCACTCCTCCGGCAGCCGGCCAAGCGTCCTCTCGACGGCTTGGCGGTCCCTCACATCCACCCCCAGCGAGAGGATCTCCCCGCCCGACTGGCGTACATCGCGGGCAAGCGCTTCAAGCCTTTCCATTCTCCTGGCCGCTGCTATGACCCGCGCCCCGGCGGAGGCGAAAGCCCGCACGCAGGCTTCCCCGATGCCAGCGCTCGCTCCGGTAACAAGGACAATCCTGTTCTTCAGTTGCTGCATTAATAACCTCCATGGCCCGTTTCGCCGGCCTTGCCTTATTATACCCGGCGACGCTTTGCCGCGCAACTTCCACTTAGGGCCACCGTAGGTTATTATTGAAGGAGAGGTGGAGATGGCCCGAGCCTCGGCCCGCCATTACGCGTGGCTTCTCTTCGCGCTTGTCCTTGCGGCTGCGCCGGTGATTGCGCGGCCGGAAGCTCCCCAGCCAGCCATCACGCCGCGAGGCCCAAGCCTTGGAACCACCTCCATGCTGCTTCAACAGAAGCTCAACTCCGAAAAGTACGCGGAAGGCCTTAAGATTGCCGAAGAGGGCCTTCTGCGTTTTCCGGAGAGCGCGGACCTAGCCTACGGCCGTGCGCTCTGTCTGATGGGGCTCTTTCGCTATGATGAAGCGGCCGCGGCCCTCGCTCCTCTTGCCGCGGCGCACACGGAACGGCCCGATTTCAAGCTCGAGCTGGGCGAAGCCCAATCCTGCGAGGGGGATCAGGAGGCGGCCCTGAAGACCTGGGAGCCACTCTTTACAGACCCGGCGGTGGCGGAACGGGCCTACTCGACGAGCGTGCAAGTGCTCGTCGCCCTTGGGCGCGAGGATGAGGCGAGAAAACTTATAGATGAAGGCATCGCCATGTTTCCAACGGGCGGCGCTGAACTGATGAGATTCAAGCTCGACCTGGCGCGGAAAGCTTCTTCAGGAGTCCCTCTTCTTGAAAGGCTCCTCGTTCTGGACCCTCAAAACGCCAGCACCTACGAAGCATTGATGCCGCTCTACAGGGCTGGAGGCGACCGGCCCCTTTATGAGGCGACTTGGCCGCCAAGCGGCGAAACGGAAATTCCTTTGGAGAGGACGTCAAATCCCCGTCCGGGTGGCTCAATTGAATTGAACATAACCATGGGCGGGAGCACGACCACCTCTTCTTTCTCGTCACCCGTACTGACGGCCAACGTGAGTTTCAACGATTCGCCGCCGGAAAAAACCATGCTCGACTCCGGAAGCCCCGTCGTTTTTCTCAGCCCCAGCCTGGCCGCGAGCCTCGCCTTGAAGCCGCTCTCCTTGATCAAGTACAGAGGCCTCGGGAACGCCGGCGTCCTTGAAAGCTCCTGGGTGCTCTTGGAGAGCTTGCAGGCCGGCCCCGTCACGTTTCACCAAGTCCCGGCGATAATCTCCAGCAGCGAAACGGGCGTCTGGGGCGACTTCTCGGCCATCATTCCCCTCTCCCTATTCAAACACAAGGCCCTCCTGTACGACCCGAGCGGCCCATCTCTCAAGATCATGGCCAGCGGTACAGACCCGCGAAAAGCGGCCGGAGAAGGCGGCTCGGAGCTCCAGACGGCATGGTTCAAGGGCTGCCCGTTTATAGTGGGCTCGGTCCAGGCATTGCCTCGCGTTTTTTGTCTACTGGACACGGGCACATTCTCCACGTTCCTGATCCCAGAGGTCGTTCCCGGGCTTTACGGCAGGCCTGATTCACTCGATCTGCGCAGCATGAGAAAAAGCACGGGGGCCTCTGGAGATTTCGAGCCTATGGTGGCAAGGCAGATAAGGCTCTGCTTGGGGGATCGCTGCACGGTCTTGGCGATGGTAAGAGTATCACCCTTGCCCATGCGATATGGCGTGCCGTGCGCGGGTATAATCGGCCGCAACATCCTCGACCAGTACCTTGTCTTTCTGGACTATGACTCGAACAGGGCCTATTTCAAACGCAGGGAGAAGTGAGAAGAATCTTGAATTTTGAGTTGTAAATGCTGAATTATGAATGAGGAGATGAATATGCAGATGAAAGAAAGGTATGGGCCGTGGGCGGTCGTGACTGGCGCGTCGGCCGGGATCGGTGAACAGTTCGCCCGCCAGCTCGCCGCACTGGGGTTCAACCTCGTCCTGGCGGCGAGAAGAATCGAGCGCCTTCAGAAGCTCGCGGATGAGCTTTCAAAGGGACATGATATTGAATGCCTGCCCATTTCCATAGACCTTTCAAAGGAAGAGGCCGCCGCCCAACTCAACGAGGCCACTTCCTCAATTGACGCGGGCCTTCTCATCAACAACGCCGGCATGGGCTACTACGGGCTCGTGGTCAAACAGGACCCGCGCCGCTACCCGGCGATGATCCGGCTCAATTGCACCACCGTGGCGCTGCTCTCCCACCTCTTTGCCAAGAGGTTTGTCGCCAGGGGCCGCGGCGGCATGGTCATCGTCGCTTCCACCGCCGCCTTCCAGGGGACCGCCCACATGAGCCTCTACGGCGCCACAAAGGGGTTCGACCTGCTTCTCGCCGAAGCGCTGGCCCAGGAATTGAAAGGGACGGGCGTTGACGTTCTGGCCCTCTGCCCTGGAGTCACTGCCACCGAGTTCCAGGGCAGCGCGGGCGGCGCCTCTCACGCTGGAGCCGATCCGGCCGGCGTGGCCCGCGACGCCCTGCGGGCCTTGGGAAAGAAGCCCGTTGTCATTTCTGGCTGCCTGAACAAGGTTCAGGTCGTTTCCGAGCGCCTGTTTCCAAGAAGGCTCGTCGTCGCTTTGGGAGAGCGCGTTCTTCGCCGCCTGGAATAGCACATTGGCCGCGGATGCAATATTTTTGAAAAGGTAACAGAAAATTAGGAGCGCCTCTTTTCGCCTGGCCAAATGGCCTATATGCGCCTCTGAACAGGGGAAAATCGCTACCTGCCATAAACCAGCGATTACCTCTGTTCCTTCGCAAGCGAGAGCGCATCTATAATCCCGGCGAGGCAAATATGGCCTCGGTTCGCGGTTTCGCTTTAGTTAACTTGGACTGGCCTGTAGGCCAAAGGAGGTTTTGAGATGAAATTTTCAAAGTTGGTAAAGGTGACTTTCGTAGCGGCTGGATTGGGCGCTTTCGTCCTGGCCACCATGGCGGCCGCCAGCGAGACGAAGGGCAAGTATTTCTTCAAGAAGAACTGCAAGACCTGCCACACCGAGGGCAAGAGCGGCAAGCTGGTGACCCCGCTCACCAAGACCCAGGCGCAATGGAAACAGTACTTCAGCGCCGGCAAGCACGACCACGCAAAGGAACAGCTTTCCAAGTACCTCACCCCTGAGCAGATTCAGGACGTGGAGGCGTTCCTCGTGGCTCACGCTTCCGATTCGCCCCAGCCCGAAACGTGCGGCGGCTGACCTGGAGCAAACATGACGAGTATGACCAATTCAATGGAGAGCGCTGAGGCGCAAAGGAGGAGAGAGTGAAGAAGCTAGGAGTTCTGTTGGCTGTTCTCATGTTGCCCCTGGGGCTTTGGGCCCAGAGCAACGAGGACTTGATGAAGCAGATCGAGGCGTTGAAGCAGCAGCTTCAGGCCCTCGAACAGAAGGTGGCCGAGCAACAGCAGGCGGCCCCTGCACAGCAGTACCAGGATCTTGACGCTCGCGTGGCGAAGGTTGAGTCCAAAGAGTCAAAGGACAACATTGCCTGGGGCGGCGACATGCGCGTCCGCTACGACTACCAGAACTGGCACATCAACCCTTACAACCAGTTCGCAGGCTTCGGCCCGATGGGCCCAATTTACCAGCCCGTCAACGCCCAGGACTGGACCAACGCCATGCAGTGGTCGCTCAGGATGAGACTCAAGATGAGCGCCCAGATCAACGACAACATGAAGTTCATGGGCCGCCTCTCGATGTACAAGCTTTACGGCGGCGCCGACGTCCCGATTTTCAACGGAATGCCCAACACGGTGCAGAATGATTTTGCCTCGACGCGCGTACCCTCCGGCGACATCCTTCACGTCGAGCGCGCCCTGTTCCTCTACAAGTTTCCGACCTCCCACATCAGCCTGGCCATCGGCCGCATGAACACCAGCGACGGCCCGCCCATGGAGGTGCGCGAGGAGACCGAGCGCCAGGGGACCCCCCAGGCGATCATGGTCAACGCCGAGGTTGACGGCGTCCACGTCGAATACGACCTTGGCGCGATCGGAATGCCGGAAGGCACCTCCATCGGCATCTGCGCCGGCGTCGGTTACGAGGCCGGCTTCGGCGGCGGCGGCCAGGTCGCCGAGAACTACACCATGACCCCCTTCGGCATGGGCCGCATTAACGCTATGCGCGACAGCACGGTCATCGGCTGGATCTACGACATGCCCTTGATGTGGATGACTGGAAACACCGTCAACAACGCCCGCTTCATCCTTGGCTACAACCGTTTCAACAACATGACCGACATCCCCTACGGGACGCTCATCAATTTCCCGATCCCCGGCCCTTACGCCCAGTCGAGCCCGCAGTACGTGACGGCCACCAACAACCTCGGTGACATGGACCAGTGGGGCCTCACCTGGAAGCACGACATCGGCGACAACTTCACCTACTTCCTCTCGGCCGGCTACATCAAGAGCCACCCGAACGGCAAGGTCAGCCAGTACGGCTTCGGCGGCCTCTTGGGCGATCCCGACCACAGCAAGACAGGCTCGGCGTACTGGGCCGGCGTTCAGTGGCGCCCCAACACGCTCGTGACCCTGGGCCTCGAATTCAACCACGGCTCCAGCCGCTGGTTCACCTACACTCCCTCCGCGGGCGAACCTAGTGATAAACTAGCGGCGCGGGGTGACGTATGGGAAGGATACCTCCACTGGAACTTCGCCAAGAACGTGGCGCTGAAGTTCGGATACACCCATTACAGCTACTCCACCGCTTTCAGCGGCTGGCAGATCGCCCCAGGCGACCTGAGCTACTTCAACCTGAACAACAACACCTACAATTTCTACCCGTTCCCCAAGACGGTCAAGAACGCCTACATGATGCTAGAGGCGAAGTTCTAACCGGTTCGCAGCGGATGCCGGGGGTGCTCGAAAGGGCCCCCGGCATTAACCTTTTTTCCCCAAGGAGCGCAAATGGGTGACCATACGATGGACAGGCGAACCTTCATTCAGGTCACGGCCGCCGGGGCCGCCGCGACCGCCCTGGCAAGCCAGGTGGGGTGCTTGAAGTATTTCCAAAAGGGCAAGAGCGCCACTCAGGCCGAGGAGCTTATCGTGCCCACGACCTGCGAGGTATGCCCGAACAAATGCTCCGTGCTGGCGGCCGTAGAGGGCGGGATGGTTCACAAGCTGAACCCGAATCCCGAAAGCCCGCGCTCCCGGGGAATGCTCTGCGCTCGCGGCAACGCCGCGGTAAAGCAGGTTTATGATCCCGACCGGATCAAGCAGCCGCTGATAAGGGTCGGCGCCAGGGGCGAGGGCAAGTGGCGGACCGCGTCCTGGGACGAGGCATGGGACTACGCCGCCAAGAAGCTCGCCGAGATCAAGTCCAAGTACGGCCCGCAGGGCACCGTCTGGTCCTCCACCGAGGGCTTCCAGGAGGTCTTCTTCAAGAACCTCGGCCTCGCCTTCGGCTCCCCGAACATCGTCCGCCACCCAACGCTCTGCCTCGCTTCCGTCAACCTCGCCTATTCGGCCACCTTCGGGACGGTGCCGGCCTTCGACATGGAGAACGCGGATTACGTCATCATGTCTGGCGCCAACCGCTTCGAGGCCATCATCATTCCCGACACGATGGACCTCATCGGCTCGGTCATGCTGAAGAAGGTGAAGCTCGTCTACCTCGACCCGCGCTTTACGGTCACGGCGGCCAAGGCGGACACGTGGTTCCCGATCAAACCCGGCACTGACATGGCCTTCATCCTCGCCATGATCAACGTCATAATCGGCGAAGGTTCTTACGACAAGGACTTCGTCACCTACTATACGACGGGCTTCGACAAACTCCAGGACCACGTGAAGCCTTACACGCCCGAGTGGGCCGAGAAGGAGACCGGCATCCCCGCCAAGGAGATCATCCGCGTCGCCCGCGAATTCGCGGACGCCGCGCCCCGAGCGCTCTATTACGCCGGCAGGCGCTCATCCTGGTACCAGGACGATTTCCAGATGCGGCGCGCCCAGGCCATTCTGAACGCGATCGTCGGCAACTGGGACCGCGAGGGCGGCATGGTGCCGAACGCCAAGATACAACTCGGCGAGTACCTCTTCCTGCCGTGGGACGATCCAACCGCTCCGAGGGTTGACGAGATCCAGAAGAACTTCCCCCTCGCCGCGGTCGGCGACGGCGCCTACCTCAAGCTCAGGGAGAACGTTCTCGCCGGACAGCCTTACCCCGTGAAAGGGTGGATGATCTACAAGCAGGACCCGATGAACGCCCTTCCGGAGCAGTCGAAGACGCTGAAGATGCTTGACCAGATGGATTTCGTCGCGGTCATAGACTTCCAGATGAGCGACACGGCCTGGTACGCGGACGTCGTCTTCCCCGAGTCGCACTACCTCGAGAGAACCGACCCGATGGAGATGATGCCCGGCATCTGGCCGGCGGTCGTATACCGCCAGCAGGCCGTAAAGCCACTGTACGATACGAAACCCAACCTGGAAATCATCCAGGGGCTGGCCAAGAGGCTGGACCTCTCTGACTATTTCGACTACAAGATGGAAGACTGGGTTCAGGCGCAGGCCAAGGACATCCCGGTCGAGAACGCCTTCGACTACCTCCAAAAACACGGCGTCATAACCACGGGCGGTTTCCCGAAGTACGGGACGACGCTCAACGCCGACCACCGGTTCGTCACCAAGAGCGGCAAGATCGAGTTGTTCTCGGACCGCCTCGCCGAGAACGGGTACGACCCTCTCCCAAAATACACCTCTGTGGCCGAGCCGCAGGCCGGGCAGTTCAGGATGATCCTGGGGCGCCGCGCCTACTACACCCACGCCAACAACACGAACAACCAGTGGCTCAACGAATTCGACCCGGTCAACCACCTCTGGCTCAACCCGGAGCCAGCCGGCAGAATGGGCATCAAGACCGGCGACCTTCTTGAGATGGCGAGCAGGGCCGGCTCCGTGAAGATCAAGGCCCACGTCACGGACGAAATTCGCCCCGATTGCGTCTTCATGCTTCACGGGTTCGGCAAACACTCTGGCTGGCAGAAACTGGCGTACAACGTCGGCGCATGCGACGCTCAGGTCCTGGAGACGGCGTGGGACAAGGTCTCCGGCAACGCCGCCTTCCATGAAACCTTCGTGACCGTGCGAAAGGCTTAAGGGGACGACGATGGCTGACAAAGCGAAGAAGAAGCGTTACGCGCTGGTGCTCGACTCGAAGAAGTGCATCAACTGCAAGGCGTGCATCGTCGCCTGCAAGGCGGAGAACGGCGTCCCCGTCGGCAAGTTCCGGGACTGGATCGACGAAGAGAAGCACGGGAGCTACCCGAAGCTCTTCATGACCTTCGACCCGGGCCAGTGCATGCATTGCGAGAATCCGTCCTGCGTGCGCGTCTGCCCGACCGGAGCCTCCTGGCAGCGCGAGGACGGCATAGTCCTCGTGAACTACAGCGACTGCATCGGCTGCCGCTACTGCATGATCGCCTGCCCTTACGACGCGAGGTACTTCCGGGAGGACCTGGGCGTCGTGGACAAGTGCACCTTCTGCGTACAGCGCGTGGACAGGAACCAGCTCCCGGCTTGCGTGGAAACCTGTCCCTCCAAGGTGCGCGTCTTCGGCGACCTCGACGACCCGAGCGGCAGGCTCCAGGAGCTGCTCTCGACCAGGCGGTACCTCGTCAAGAAACCTGAAACGGGCAACGGCCCGCAGCTTTACTACCTGCTGTAGGAGGACGCCGTGAAGACGATTGAGTGGGGAATTCTCATAGTGAACTACCTCTTCCTCGGGGGCTTGTCGGCGGGCATCTTCTTCGTCTCCGCGCTGGCGACCTACCTCCAGGAGAACGGCCAGCCCGCCTACCCGCGCATAGCCAAGTACGGTGCCATGATGGCGCCGTGGCCGGTGGCCTTCGGCTCGTTCCTCCTGATCTTCGACCTGGGGAACTGGTACCGCTTTTACAAGCTGTTCGTCACCTTCAGGTGGGAGAGCCCGATGTCAATCGGATCGTGGCTGCTGCTGGTTTTCAACGGCGTCACCTTCCTCGCTTTCTACGCGTGGCTCCCTGCCGAATTCCGCGAGAAGATGTTCGCGATGCTCCCGAAGCGGCTTGCGTTTCTTAACCGGTTCAACATGGACCTCGCTTCGTGGCGGCGCCCCCTCGCGATGATCGGCTTCCCGTTCTCCGTCGGCGTAGGCATATACACTGGTGTCCTTCTGGGTGCAGTGCAGTCGAGGCCCTTCTGGAACACCAACCTCGTGGCGCAGATGTTCCTCTTCTCGGCACTCTCGACGGGAACGGCCGCACTCATCCTCGCGCTCTCCATCAACAAGAAGGCGCTCGACTTCAAACAGGTGCGTTTTCTCTACACGCTGGACATCTGCTTCATAACGATAGAATTTTTCATCGTGCTGCCGTACTTGATCCACGGCGAGCTTTCGGTGCTCGCGGTTCAGCAGGCGCTGAAGCTAATACTCGGCGGGCCCTACACCGTGGCCTTCTGGGTCTTCTTCATGGGCATGGGTCTTCTTCTTCCCCTGTTCCTTGAGCTGTGGGAAATGAAGCCGGTCCTTTTGGCAAAGGCGACGATCCACCACAACAAGCCGCTCGCGGCGGGCGCGGCTGCCCTTGTTCTTTTCGGTGGCTACCTGCTCCGCTACATCTTCGTTTACGCCGGCCAGATGAGTTCCTTCAAATAGGACGAGCCGCCGGCTTGGCATTTTAAGAGGCAAATCGGGGGCGCGGCGAACGCGCCCCTTTTTCTTTTCGGCTCCTAGAAGAGGTGGTGGTCATCATGGTGAACGATCTTTCAGCGCTCTCGTCAATGGCGGGAATATTGTCCGAGGTCTTCATAAACCCGCGGGCGGACCTTCGGGAACGCGCGGATAGTCTGGCCAGGATTCTGCCCCAAGAAGGCGGCCCGGCGCTGCTGCGCGGCGCCCTCGCCGCGATGGCCGGCAGCCAGCAGCCACCCGAGGAGCGCGAAGCCGAGTTCGTCCGCCTCTTTCAGCATTCGGCCGGCCTGCCGTGCGCTCATCCTTACGAGTCGGTTTACGCTCACGGGAGGATGATGGCTCCGGAACTGATAGGCGCCCTCGAAGCTATTTTTTGGGACGCGGGGCTGACGCTTCAAAGCGATCTCCGCATCCCGCTCGACCACATAGGCCTGGAGCTTGAAGCCCTCTCCTATTTTCTGGCGGGCGCGGCCGAAGCCCATTCCTGCAAGGAGGACGAGCGGAAGTGGCGCGGCCTGGCATCGAGGCTCATCCAGGGCCACTTGATCCCCTTCTCGGAGGCTTTCGTGGGAAGGCTCAAAGAGGCGAAACCCGACCCCTACTTCGCCGCGGCCGCCGAGGCCCTCTCGATTCTGATTCCGCTTGCGTCAAGCGCCACGGCGAGAAAGGAATAGCCCCGCCCGCCGCCGGGCGCCGTCCTAGATCACGCCGGGTTCTTCTGGATTCTCGCGCCGAGCAAGGGAATAGCGCGCAAAAGCCAGTCGAGGGCGAGCCCCGCGAAAAGGGCGTACGTTATGTTGGCCGTCCAGAGGCTGACGCCGCCTATCAGCAGCGCCACCGAGAACCGCTCCTTGAGATTCTTCAACAACCAAACGTGGCATAGGCCGACGTAGGCGACGGCGGCGGCCAGAAGCCAGGCCGGCATTGCGGTGAAGACGGCGAATGAATTCCGGCCTAGCAATAGCGGCAGGGCAATGAAGAGGGAGCCTATGATTACGGTGGCCCCCGCCGTGCGAGCACCGAAGCGGTAGTGGGCCGTCATTCCACCGGAGCCGTGGCAGATTGGAACTCCTCCGAGCAAGCCGATGGCAAGGTCCGAAACCCCGATCGAAAGGGCGCAGTTGGTCGGCGTGGCCCTCCCCGCCTTTTCCTTGAAATAGACCTTCGCCACGTCGGAAACCGCGTAACAGGCGTTCCCGAGTGTGAGTGGAATCTGCGGTATCACCAGGAGCCAGAGCGACTCCCACATCACCCTGGCCGTCGGCAGCCCCCACGCGGCGGCCTGCGCCGCTTTGACCTGGGGAACCCCGTGGGCAAGCAGCGCCCAAGCCGCCTTCAGCAACAGAAGACCAACGCCTAGTTGCACGCCCTTGACTACTGGGGGCGGGAAAAAACGTTCGAGCCACTTGAGCCCGCCGCCAAGCGAGAGCGGAATCAGGATCAACCCCATCCATATCGCTCCGGCCGAAATGTGCGCCGGGGAAAGGTGCGCCGCGATGCTGATCGCCGCCATGGCCTTAAGAGGCTGGATCGGCATCGGCAAGCCGAAGATCAGTCCGGCCGAGATGTAGGCCAGCCCGGTCAGAAACAACATGCGCGACGGCGAGACTCCGCACGTTCCGACCATGGCGAGAAAGATGGGCGCGAAGGTCCCGAGGTCTCCGAGCGCCCCCGTCCATTCGTTCACCGTGAACTTGAGACCGCGGACCGATTCCACCGCGCGCCCAAGAAGGCTTCTTGACTCCATCTCCATGACTTCGCTCCTAGCCGCCTATCTGGCACATTCTCTGATGCGAGCCTACGCGAGTCCGGCCGCACCCGGCAAAGGCGTGGCCAGAGGGCTTTGCGGCGATCGCCTTCCGGATCGCCGCCGAAATGTCATCATCGGACGCCCCGCCTCGCATGAGCGATGAGAGATCAACCCCCTCCTCGGAACCGAGGCATGAGAGCAGTAGGCCGCGCGACGTGACCCTCGCCCTGTTGCACGTGTCGCAGAAACGGCCGCTTACCGCCGCTATGAAGCCGAGCGTCCCCATGGAGCCAGGTCTCTTGTAAACCACCGCGGGCCCCAAGCCGCCAGGCTTTTCCCCCGAGCCGGCGGGTTCGAGCGGCCCGGCCAGTTTCATCATTTCTTCCAGAGAAACACGGCCCATGGGCCACAGTGAGGCGGCTTCGCCTATCGGCATAAGCTCTATGAACCTCACGTGCAGGGGCAGATTCGCGGTAAGTTCGGCGAACCTGGAAACCTCCGCATCATTGAGGCCGCGCACGACGACCACGTTGACCTTCACGGGCGACAGGCCGGCCGAAAGGGCCGCCGAGACGCCCTCCTTCACCCGGGCGAGACCTTCCACTCCGGCCAGTTGTTTGAAAACCGACGGCTCGAGGGAATCCATGCTTATGTTAACACGGTCAAGCCCGGCAGCCTTCAGCCTTGAAGCCATTCCTTTGAGGCCGAATCCGTTCGTGGTCAGAGAAAGATCCAGGGAGCCGTCCAGTGCGCGCAGCCTTTCAACTATCTCCAACACGTCACGTCTTAAAAGCGGCTCGCCGCCGGTAAGCCTTACGCCACGGACGCCGAGCCGGATGAATGCCTTCGCTATGCGGACCAGTTCGTCGGGCGTGCATCCATCCTCCTCGGCGGCCGCGGCCGCCGAGCCGGTACGGCAATAGGCGCAGGAGAAGTTGCACGCCCCGGTTATCGAAAGGCGCAGATACCTGACCGTTCTGCCGAAGCCGTCAGAGAGCATCCGTGGCCTCCGCGAAAGGCTCCAATGAGTCGAGCGTCTCCCTGGTGTCGACATCCATGAACGAAAGGCCGCGTGGGTCGGCCTTCATGACCTCGTCCTCTCGAAGCAGGCGCGCGGCCAGCAGATGAAGCAGTCCCTTCGGGGAAGGATTCGCCTCGCGCGCCGCCATCTGCCTGGCGGCGTACAGCGCGCTCTTGGAGTAGAGGGCGGCAAGCGGCTGGGGCGCTCCGCCCCATTGAGGAGCGACGGCGAGCGCGCCGTCCTTCGCGGCGCAGAGCGCGCCGACCAGCGAGGGCCTGAGCAGAGGGACATCGCAGGAACAGAGAAAGAGCCAACCCGTCTGAAGCGCCTCCAGCGCCGCCAGTAGTCCCCAAAAGGGGTTTGGCTCGGGCCGCCCGTCCGTGATGACCCTGACTCCTCCTCCTTCCATGAAAGCGAATGGGGCCGGATCTTTCGCCACGACCAATAGTTGCCCAGCCTCTGACATGAGCGAGCCGGCGACATGGCTCAGGAGCGTTTTGCCGCGCCATTCGAAGAGCGCCTTGTCGGCGCCGAAGCGCGAGCTGCGCCCTCCCACGAGAATCGCCGCGGTCAGGTCGCTCCTCATTTCAGCCACCTGAAGGGAAGCAGGTCCCCCTCGCGCACGAGAGCCGTGCCGACCGGGGCAACGGCGAGGGCGTTGGCGCCCGTTGCCATCTTGAGCATCGCCGAGCCCTGAGGCCTGATGATCGAAAGTACGTATTCATCCCCGAGCGCCTCGGCGCGGCAGAAGACGAACTGCTGTCGCTCCTTCGGTTTCGGGTAGGCGTTGAGCGCCCTTCCTCTCATGTGGTAGCTGGGGTGGCCGGAGGCTCGGCCTTGCATTCTTTCGATAGCCGGCCGCACGAATTCCTCCAAACAGACGAGGCTTGAAAGCGGGTTCCCCGGGAGCCCGAACACCCACGCGTGGCGGCCTTTCCGCGCCGGAAGCCTCCCGAACAGCAGCGGCTTCCCCGGCTTGACCGCGACCTTCCAGAAAATCTCCTCGAATCCAAGGGAGTCGAGAGCGCGCCTGGTGTAGTCGTAGTCGCCCACCGACACGCCGCCCGACACCAAAAGCAGGTCACATTCGCCCGAAGCGCCGGCGATGACGCGCCCGATCGCCTTTTCGTCGTCGGGGACGTGGCCCAAGTCCACGGTCTCGACAAACCACCTCTGGAGGGCCGCGACCAGCGCTGGGCCGTTGGAGTTATAGATTTTTCCGGGACCAAGCGGCGCGCCCGGCGAAACCAGCTCGCTGCCCGTCACCAGCACCATCGCCTTCGGGCGCGGCACCACCTCGGCCTCCAAAAGGCCTTGTGACGCCAGCAACCCTATCTCGTGCGGCCTCAAGACCGCGCCTTTGGGGAGAAGCCCCTCGCCCGCCTTGACGTCCTCGCCTCGCGGGCGGATGTTGTCGCTCCTCCTTGCGGGGCGAGAAAAGAGAACCTTGTTTCCGGCTTTCTCGGCGTGCTCCTGCTGAACGACGGCGTCCGCGCCATCAGGCACCGGGCCGCCGGTCAAGATGCGAACCGTCTCCCCCTCTTTGATCTGAAGCTGGGTGCCGGCCCCGGCCGGAGCTTCGCCGAGCAACTTCAAGGCCACCGGAGATTCATTGGAGGCCGCCAGCAGGTCGGCTGCGCGCACCGCGTAGCCGTCCATCGCCGAGTTTTCAAAAGGCGGGGAATCAATGGCGGCAACAAGCGGCGTCGCAAGGCAACAGCCTGCCCCTTCAAGAAGGCTCACTTTCCTGGAAGCAAGCGGCTTGACGGCGGAGGCGATGAGGGAGAGAGCTTCATCCGGAGGAATCATGGTTTCTCTCCTGCGTGGCCGTGACCGGCGGCCATTTCGATCGCGTGCGGGATGAGGTCGAGAACGGTTTCGAGCGACTCGACCGCGCCCGCCGGGCTGCCGGGCACGTTGAGTATGATGCTTCGGCCTCTTGCCCCGGCGACGGCGCGCGAAAGCGCGGCGCGCGGCGACCTGGCGGCGCACTTGGAGCGCATGAGCTCCGCAAGCCCGGGAAGCTCCTTTTCGACGACCTCCCTCGTGGCTTCGGGCGTGACGTCCCTCGGCCCCAACCCCGTGCCTCCCGCCGTCACGACTAAGGAGGCCGCTCCTTCGTCGCACGTATTTTTCAGGACGGAGGATATCTCCGGCTTGTCATCGGGAACGACGACCGTCCTAACCACCTCCCAGCCCCGTTCGCCCAGAAATTTGGCGAGCGCGGGGCCCGTCCGGTCTTCGTATCGGCCCTTAAAGGCCCGGTCGCTGGCGACCACGATGGCCACGGTCAGACGCATCTGGCCGCTCATCCCCACGCCTCATCGTCTTCAAACGAAGGGCCGTCCCACTTTCCAGGCCTCACGTAAAGCCCCGACTTTCCGCCGGACTTCCGCGCCAGCGCGAAGGGGCCCAGCTCCATCCCCCTGTCGGCGGACTTGCACATGTCGTAGATGGCCAGGGCGGCCGCCGCGACGGAGGCGAGGGCTTCCATCTCGACGCCGGTGCTGCCGCGCGACTTGCATCGCGCGCGGATGAAAATGGCTCCTTCTCCGAATGCGAAGCCCACCTCGGCCTGCCCCAGCCTTATGGGGTGGCACATCGGCACCGTGGCGGCCGCGTTCTTGGCGCCCATAATGCCGGCAACGCGGGCGACCGCGAGGACGTCGCCTTTGGGGAGCGTCCCGTCGGAAATGGCGCGCAGCGTTTCGCTCTTCATCGCCACTTTTCCGACGGCGACCGCCTCCCTGACCGTCTCCGGTTTGGCGCTTACGTCCACCATTCTCGCCTTGCCCCTGGCGTCGAGGTGGCTGAAGCGGGGAGCCACTTTCTTCTTCGCCGGCATCCTTGACCTCCAAAAGACGAACGCGCCAAGCCCGACGGAAAGGCCTGGCGCGCGAACGCGAAGCGCCATCTCCTTTCCAAGTCAGCCCCCGTTCTGGGGGGCATCGGGAGGCGGGACTTTTTCAGGCCCCGCCCTGATCCTCCCGCCTTGGCCTTGAAGCTTTAGGCGCGGGGATTCGGAGACAAGCTATATTGTACCCTCAACCCGGAGGCGAAGCGACCCGCGCCCGCCGCCGGGGCAAATCTTATTTTGCCGAGGGCGAGGAGAGCACTTCGGCCCCGTCCCCTTCCTTCACGATGCCCCCGCATATCACTTTGGCGAAGACTCCCTTTGTGGGCATGATGCAGAAGCCGGCCCGGTGATAAATGGAACACCTCGTGTGGCACTCCTTGCCGATCTGCGTCACCAGAAGTTTCACGCCTTCGCCCAGCCTCAAGACGGCTCCGGTTTTGATTGAGCCGAGGTCTATCCCGGACAAGCAGACATTCTCCCCGAAGGCTCCCGGCTCCAGATTCAGCCCTTTGTCCTTTACTGTCTTTATCGCTTCGGTGGCAAGAAGGCTCACCTGGCGATGAGTCTCCTTTGAAGCGTGGGCGTCGCCTTCTATTCCGAAGTCCTCCACGAACCTGGCCCAGGGGCGGCTCTCCTTCGGCGTCCCCTTCGCCGCGCTGATGCAAATTTGATCCACGCTTCCGCTGCTCTTGGTCATCCTGTATCTCTTCTCCGCCATCGCGCTGAACGGATACCGATGCGCTCCCGTTCATGATACAAGATGCTGTGCCCGCTGCTCAAGTAACAGGAAAAACGGGCTCTCCGCCACCAAGCGCGATATGCCCCAAATCCTTCCAGGAGACACCCCTTTGATTCCTTCTCCAAAATGTCCTAACATCCCTTTCATGAGGGCCGATGCGATGACAAGCCGGCTGGAGAGGGTAATCGTGCTCGCGGCGGTCGTGGGCTCATTCCTTGCTTCGTCGTGCTGCTCGGGCAGCAGCTATACGCCGTCCAGCGACAACGGCGGTGCTATCTTTATGGAGGCCTGCTTCTCTTGCCACGGCGGGGGGAGCACCGGCCCGGCGCTATCGGGCCGCCACCTGACGCCCGAGCTCGTTGAGTCGCGGCTGGACCACGGCGGCGGAGGAATGCCCTCTTTCCCCAATATCAAGGGCGCGGCCAGAAAAAACCTGGTGGCTTACGTCGTCGGTCTGGGCGAAAACAGTCACTGAGCGCCGGCCACCCCGTCCGCGCCGTTTTTTTTCGCTGGAGGACTTTGGCCAATAATGAAGAAAGAGAATGCTGCGAGACCAAAGACCGCTCGAAAAACGCCGCCGGGCCTTTCAATGGACCTTCGCCTGAAAACGATCCTCGATTCCATCAACGACGGCGTCTTCACGGTGGACGGCTCGTTTCTGGTGACATCCTTCAACCGTGCCGCGGAGGCGATAACGGGCACCGAAGAGGCCACCGCGATCGGGAGACCGTGCTGGGAGGTTTTCAAGGCCGACATCTGCGAGGGTTCCTGCGCGCTCAAGCGCACCATTTCGACGGGAAGGCCGGTCATAAACCAGTCCGTCCGGATTCTGAACGGTAAGGGCGAGAAGGTGCCCATCAGCGTGAGCACGGCTCTTTTGAAGGACGAGAAGGGGCGCGTCGTGGGCGGGGTCGAGACATTCAGGGACCTTTCGCTGGTCGAGGATCTGAGGCGCGAAGTGGAGAAGCGCTTCGCGTTCCAGGACATGCTCTCGGCTAACCACAAGATGCGTGAAATCTTCACCCTTCTGCCCCAGGTCGCCGAAAGCGATTGCACCGTCCTCATAACGGGGGAGAGCGGCACCGGCAAGGAGTTGATGGCCCGCGCCGTCCACCACCTGAGCCGGAGGGCCTCCGGCCCGCTGGTAGTGGTCAACTGCGGCGCCCTGCCCGATGCGCTCCTTGAGTCCGAGCTTTTCGGCTACGCGGCCGGCGCCTTCACCGACGCAAAACGCGACAAGCCTGGACGCATCGCCGCCGCACAGGGCGGGACGGTCTTTCTGGACGAGATCGGCGACATCTCTCCAGCGACGCAGGTCAAGCTCTTGAGGCTTCTTCAAGAGAGAAGCTACGAACCGTTGGGCTCCAACCGCACGATGCAAGCGGACGTGCGCTTCCTGGCAGCCACGAACAAAAACCTCTTGGACGAGGTCCAAGCCGAGCGGTTCAGAGAAGATCTTTACTACCGCTTGAACGTGGTGCAGATTGCAATCCCGCCGCTGAGAGAGCGCCGGGAGGACATTTCCATCCTCGCCAACCATTTCCTGGCCAGGCTCAACAAGTTGAGGGACCGGGATATTCAAGGCTTCACGCCAGAAGCGATGAAGCACCTGTTGAACTACTCCTGGCCCGGCAACATTCGCGAGCTGGAGAACTTGATCGAGCACTCATGCATCCTTTGCCGCCAGGGCTGGATCACGCCGGAGCACCTGCCTTCCGCCGTGCGCCACACGGCCAAAGGCGCCAAAGGCGAGATGCTCCCGGCGCGGGGCGGCAAGCTCAGCGAGGCGGTTTCTTCCCACGTCCTATCCGTCCTGGCCCGCCACCGGGGCAACAGGAGCGCCGCGGCGAAAGAGCTGGGCATCAACAAAACCACGCTCTGGCGGATGCTGAAGCGCGAGGGGAAAAAAGCCCCTGGAAAGTGACCAGCCAAAGCCATATTGCAATATGCACCCCCTTTGGAGACAGCGGCGCATCTTGCATCACTCCCCGCGGGCCCACCGGCAAAAATATCCGGGGCTCAATCATCATTCTGCTATATTCCACAGTCATTAATTGATATTGGCACCGCTATTGCTCCCTCCGTGGCGGAGGAGGTCATGCTGGTGGCCGTGCCCGAATTCAAGGGAAGAGTCGCTCCGACGTTCGACTTCTGCCACAAGGTCACGTTGTGGCGGATAGACGAGAAGGGAGTGCGGGGAGCCGGCCACCGCCAGTGCAAGGGGCTCGCGTCATGGGAGAGGGCGCCAAAGCTCAAGAGCCTCGGTGTTGACCTTCTCCTCTGCGGCGCGATCGGCAAAGAAGTGGAGGACGACATCCGTTCCTTGGGCATTGAAGTCATAGGAGGGTTGGCAGGCGAGGTCATGGAGGTGATATCTGCATACAGGTGCCGGGCGCTGGACGAATCGAGGTTCAAGATGCCCGGAGTCTCCGGAAAACGAAACTCTTCTTCTAGCGCAGGAGGTGCGTGATGTTTACCAAGGCAAGTTCGTTGAGAGCAAGGCTCGTGATGGCCGCCGCTGCATTGATCGCCGGCGCGGCGACCACTTTCGCGGCCCAGCCGGGAAAACTGCTCGTCGCGGTGACCGAGCCCGATATCGAGGCCATCGTCAAAGTGGTCGGCGGCAACCAGGTTGAGTGCTTCAGCCTATTCAAGGGCTGCATCCTTCGGAAGGGGCTCCAGGTGGAGCCGTCGGTCGAGGGCAGGCTAGAGAAGGCAAACGTCATCGTCTGGACCGGATTCTTCAACGAGTCGGGGGCCATCAACGAGTCGCTGGGCGAGAAAGAAGCGGCTGCCCGCACATGGATTGACGTCTCGAAGGGCGCGACAAGGGTCAACATCCCGACCTCGCAGTGCTTCGGCTACGTTGACCCCTCCATGATGCCGGGCGACCCATTCTTCTGGCTGAACCCCGAGAACGGCGCCACCATAGCGCTGGCCGCGGCGGAAGGGCTGGGCGACTTGAAGCCCGACAAGCGGGACTACTTCCTCTCGAACGCCGCCGCATTCAAGAAGGCGGTCGCGGAGGACATCGCCCGCTGGAAGCAAGAGATCAAACCGCTCTCGGCTCTCCGCGTCTTCTCGGCTCAGTGCGGATGGCAGAACTTCTCCGTGCTCGGCGGCCCGACTTTCGTCTCATGCAAGCAGACGCCAGGCCTCCTTCCCACGCCGAAGCTTTTGATGGCCCACGTCAAGGAGATGAAGGCGGACATCGTCATCCTCGATCCGAACACCCCCAACGAATACGGGAAGGCCTTCAGGGCGGAGCACGGCCTCAAGGTCATCGAGGTTGCCTCGTCAATCGAGAACATTCCTGGCGCGACCTCCTATACGGCGCTCTTCGACAACCTCGTCAAGACGCTCAAGGAGGCTGCTGCGAAGAAAAAATGACGCGCCTCCTTGGTGAAGCGCGAGCGCCCATTTGCAAGATAACGGCCTGACGCATTAGGAGAACGGAATGACTAGGAAAGAACGGCCCGGCCGCCTAAGGCCGCCGGGCAACGCGAAGAGTGTGTCCCTGCGAACGGGAATCCTTCTGGCGGCGCTTCTCGCCTTGCCCTTCGCCGGGCTGGCTCTCGGAAAGCAGCCGGAGGAGATGAAAAAGAAGCCCGCGCCACTGCAGCAGGCTGCCTCCAAGGTGCCCCACCCGTCAATCATCCTGAAAGACGATCAGGGCAGAAACGTCCTTTACTCGGGCAACCCCGTCAGCACGAGGCAGACCTGCGGCAAGTGCCACGACTACGACTTCATCACCAACAGCTTCCACTTCCAGCAGGGAAAGAACGAGATGGACCCGAAGCTGCTTGCCTCTCACGGGATCGCCCCGTTTAACTCGTCGCCTGGCATGTTCGGCAAGTTCTCGATCATCCCGAACCGCCAGTTGACCCACGCGGGCGTTACCGACGTATCGGATGTTGACATGAGCCAGCCCGAATGGCTCACCAAGTGCGGCGTTTGCCACACCGGGGGAGGCATATCGGAGTATGACCTTTACGGCAACCGGTACAACACGCCGCAAGCGGTTTCAAAGGGAGCCCTCGACCCGAGCTACACCATCAGGGACGCCAAAACCGGGGAGGTCAAAGCCTGGGACTGGAACAAGAGCGGCATCGCGGAGGGTGACTGCTTCATCTGTCACGTCCCCGGCTCCAGCCGGAAGGACCGAAAGGAACGGATGGCCAAGGGCGACTTCCGCTGGGCCGACACCGCGACGCTGGCTGGAACGGCCATCGTCGAGGCCGCCGCGGACGGCTCCCTCAAGTACAGGCCGCAGGCTTTCAATCCAGACGGCACCGTCAAGCCGGAAGACCTCAACCTTTCCGACCCGACGCTTGAAAACTGCGCACAGTGCCACGGCTTCTCAGCCAAGAACTCGACGACCATCCAGCCCATCGTCTTCGGTGACATCATGCGCGGGACGGAAAAAGCGGGCTGGATTTACAACGGCGCGAAGATCAGCGACACCGTTTCCCCCCACATCGCGGGCAAAGAGAAGATGGACTTTCCGTGGGACGTCCACGCCGCGAAAGGCCTCGTCTGCATAGACTGCCACTTCGCGCCGAACAACCCCGGGCGGAAAATACAATCGGACCCTGCCATGAACCTCAACTACAGGCCCGAGGAGGAGGACATCGCCACCTACCTCAAGCGGCCAGATCACAACTTCGCCAGGGGCAACATTCCCCCGGAGACCGTCAACGTCAGCCGTCACTACACGATGCGCGGCTGCGACGAGTGCCACGACACCTCGAAGACGCACCAGTTCCTTCCGTACAAGCAGATCCACTTCCAGAACCTGACCTGCCAGACCTGCCACATCCCTGCCGTTCACTTCTGGGCCTACAGAAGCGACGAATGGGGTTTTTTGATGGACACCGGAACGAGCCGGATCACCTTCCGCGGTATCCAGGGCGACATCGTGGACCCCGACTCGAAGGTCACCGGCTTCGAGCCGGCCTATATTGCCACGCTCGACAAGGACGGGCGGCCGCAAATCAGGCCAACCAACCTCATCACCGGCCTCTACTGGTTCGACAAGGCCAAAGGGAGACCGGCCTTCACGTGGCAGGTCCAGAAGGCATTCTTCAGCGAACACGACCCCGACCAAGGATGGGTCTACCGGCCTGAAGTCATAAAGGCCTTCGCCGACAAGGACGGCATCATTGACAGGGAACAGGCCGTTTATGACACGCCGGAGAAGATCGCGCTCGTCAAGGGCCTGCTTCAGAAGTACGCCGGCATCAGCGACCCGGAATTACGAATAGAAGTCGTTCCCTGGGCGATGAGCCACAGCACGGTCGGCAAGGGCCAGGCAACGAGGGAATGCGTTTCCTGTCATGGAGAGAAGAGCATCCTCCACCGGCCGCTCGACCTGGACGAGGCCCTTCCCAGGGGCGTCCCCGTCTACTTTCAGGGGGCACAGCGCGACATCGCCAAGTGGACCAAGAAGGGCGTCGTTTTCGACAATCACAAGCTCCTGGCTTCCTTTTACATCATCGGCAACTCGCGGGTGTGGTGGATCGAGGCCCTCGGCTGGCTGGCCGTCGCCGGGGCGCTGCTCTTCGCCCTGACTCACGGCACTTTGCGCCTGCTTATAGGCAGGGGAGGCGACCAATGAACAACCAAGAACCGCTCTATTCGCTTCATGAAAGAGTCTGGCACTGGCTCCAGGCCGCGGCGATAATTCTTCTCCTGCTGACCGGGTTCCAGCTTCATTATCCTGACAAGTTTCCAGTCGTCGGCGGCATGGCCCGCGCCGTTCATTATCACTCGCTCTTAGGAATCGCCTTGCTGGCGAACGCGTTCCTCGGGCTCTTCTACCACATGACCGCCGAAAAGTATCACCACTTCATCCCGAAGATGGACGACTTCACGACGGGCGCCATCAAGCAGTTCAGGTACTATTTTTACGGGATATTCAAAGGGGAGCCGCACCCGTTTGAAGTAGACCACCGCCACAAGCTGAACCCTTTGCAGAAGCTCACCTACCTGATGCTGTTGAACGTCCTGTTCCCATACCAGATCGCGACCGGGCTGCTGCTCTGGGGCGCCAACCGCTGGCCGCACGTTTTCGCAAAGATGGGCGGATTGGCCGTGATAGGGCCGGCGCATACGCTCGGCGCCTATCTCTTCCTCGCCTTTCTGATAGTGCATCTATATTTGACTACGACGGGCAAGAGGCCCATGAGCCTCATCAGGGCGATGATCACCGGCAACGAGTGACATGACTCGAAACGGGCGGGGACCCGGCTGGTATTGCAAGCCGGGCGCCCCGCCCGTTCATCGCCGCTTCATTCCGGATAAGCTTCAGAACGCCTCTTCCGGCTTCCACTCTTTCCAGACCTTCCCGGCGAGCTCGGGGCGAGGCTTCAGCGTCGGCTTGCCGGGCCGCCAGCCGGACGGCGTGACTTCGCCGGTCTTGCGCACGTGCTGGAATGCCTGGAGCTGGCGAATCAGTTCGGAGACGTTGCGGCCGACGGGAGGAGTAAGAACCTCCATCGCCTGGACGATGCCATCCGGGTCAATGAGGAACCGGCCACGAATGTTCACCCCGGCGCTTTCGTCATAGACGCCATATACGCGCCCGATTGCGCCGTTCTGATCGGAAAGCATCGGATAAGGCACTCCGCCCTGAACCATCTTTGAGAGCTCTTCTTCCTGCCAAATCTTGTGGGAAAAGCGCGAGTCGGTTGAAACTGAAAGAACTTCGGCGCCCATGGCGGCGAGTTCCTTATACTTGACGGCGACCGCCGTCAATTCGGTGGGTCAGACGAATGTGAAGTCGCCTGGATAGAAACAGAGGATCACCCACTTGCCAAGATATGAACTGAGCTTGATGTTTTCGAACCCGCCATTGAAGAAGGCGCTCGCCTCGAAGTCAGGCGCCTTCTGGCCGACCCTGGCCACGCTTATTTCGCTCACTTTACCGGCCTCCTTTCCGCCACCGTTCTCGCCTTCCCTCTTGGCTGGCTTCACCGGGCCGCCAGCCGGCTGAACGCAACCTTCTTTGCTTTTCGCCATGGCACCTCCCTTCACGAGCTTCGGCCTCCAGCCGCGAAAACCTGGAAAGCCAAGCCTTGGCGCGATTATACCGAAGGCTGAGATCGGGTGCAAGACACGCTTGAGGCCCAAATTCCGCGATGGAAGTGGGATGCCTTCGGCGACGGTTGTGCTGCGCCGAAAGAGAAAACCTTTATTGCCTGACTGGGAGGGCCATTCCCTCCCCCTCCGCTGGCAAAGCCAGCCGGAGGGACCCCCGCCCTTGGGTGCCCTCTTCGCCTTCGGCTCGATGGCTCCCCAATCCCTTTTGGGTGAACGACCATTTTGGCTAAACGACGTGCTCATCGGCATTTGGGGGCACCGTTGCAGTTCCATCGCGGGATTGGGGTGAGGCCGAAGCAATCTGCGTGCGTCCACAGTTCCCGCCTCCGCCTTTCCATGTCTTCCCGCGCCTCCCGCTCCCCGCTCACCACTCCGCCTTATCGGCCGCCGGCGGTTGCCATGCCTTGCAATCCTGCTAAAATACGGATGGACGGAGCCATGCGCACCATCGTGATCGGTGACATACATTTGGGCTCGCCATTGTGCCGGACGGCGCAACTGAGGGCGCTCCTGGACGAGGCGGATTTCGACCGGCTCATTCTAAACGGAGACACCTTCGACGACCTGAACTTCCGCCGCCTAAAGGATCGCCACTGGGCCGTCCTGGACCAGATCCGAAAATTGGCTGACAAGAAGGAAATCGTCTGGATCTGCGGCAACCACGACGGCTCAGCGGAAGCCATGCGCCGTCTCCTCGGCGTCGAGGTCGTGGCCGAGCACGCCTTCGCCTTCAAAGGGAAAAAGGTCCTCGTGGTGCACGGCCACGAATTCGACAGATTCCACCACGCGACTCGGGGCCTTTCCGACCTGCGAAACGCCTTCTACGGCTTCGCGCTCTGGTTCGACGTCCCGAGAAAGAAAGCCATCCAATGGATGCAGCGCTCCAGCACGGTCTTCATGAGGGTCGCGGAGCGCGTGAAGGAGCGCGCCATCCTGAAGGCACGAGCGGCTGGAGCCCGGTACGTAGTCGCTGGCCACACTCACCGCCGCGAGAAGGACGAGGTTGGCGGCGTGGTTTTCCTCAACCCCTCCTCGTGGCTGACCCCGCAACCGGCCTACGTCCTCTTTGATGAGGCCGCGCCCGGGCCGGAGATCGTCGTGCTGGGCCGCCGGCACAAGCGGCCTCTGGGCAAATCGGTCAAGCTCAGGGTGCGCATGACCGGCCGCAGGGTCTCGCGAAGAATTGGATGAAGCGGATGTCAAGCCTTCGCGCCGAGAAACTCCATGAGGCTTTGCCTCGCGCGGGACAGGAGGCGTTCGACTCCTTTCTCGCTGGTTTCCAGTATCTCGGCGATTTCGCGGTAGCTCATCTCTTCGTTGTACTTGAGAACAACCGCCGCCCGTTGGCGCGAAGGAAGGGCATCTAGCGCACGGCGAACCGATGCCGCCCCCTGCTTTATGAGAAGGTTATCCAACGGCGACGGCGCCTCCGACCGGCCCTCGTGGATTTCCGATTCCGGCTCCGGCTTCGCCTTGCGGCGCCGGTCCGCGCAGAGGTTGACGATCACGCGGTAAAGGTAGGTTCCGAAAGCGGCCGACGCCTTGTAGCGCGGGGCGGCCGCCAGTATCTTCAGAAATGCCTCCTGGACGACGTCCGCCGCTTCGTCTCGCTCGCCAAGGATCCGCGCGGCCGTTCTGAAGGCCCTGGCGTAGTTCCGCTCCACTATCTCGGCGAAGGCCTGCATGTCGCCTCGGCCCACCGCCAACATAAGCTCTTGGTCGTCAGCCATTACGCCGCGGCCCCTTCACGAAACTGCGAGGGCATGGAGTAGAGGGGCCATGGCGCATCTCTTTTTATCAACCTTCCGCCCTCCCTGGAAACAAGGATAGCGGGAAAAACCAGTAGTGGCAACCGTGGGAATGGCCATCACTCTTCATCAATAGTTTCATTTTTTCGGTGTGGCACCATCATCGTCGTATGCACGACATTTCAATCGCGGAATTTGGGATGGCCGTGGATTGAAGCGGTGGCGCCGGCGGAGAGACCGTTCCGCCGGCGCCATTTCGGTTGGGTACGATTACTTGCCGGATTCGGCGCTCTTGTGCATGCAGCTCTTGGCGCAGCCAGCCGGCATCTTGTGCATCGGGCAGCCCTTGCCGATCATCGGCTTGCCACAGGCAGCCGCCTTCTCCTGGATCGCCTTCACCGTTTCCGGCTTGTCGGAGGTCAGCGTGACAATGGCGCCGGTTGCGGTGTTCTTCACTTCACGCTTGACGCCTTCGATGGCCATGCAGCAGCCCTTGCCCTGCATCGCGCCCACGGGACACTTCGCGAGCCTCTCCTGCAGGGCCTTGACCACCTCGGCCTTCTCCGCCGTGAAGGTGATCGTCACGCCCGTCGCCGTGTTGGCCACTTCGCGCTTCACCCCTTCCATCATGCAGACGGGGCCACCGGCTCCGCAGGCCTTGCCCTTGTGCATCATGCAGCCTTTGCCCATCATCGGCTTGCCGCAGGTCGCGGCCTTCTCCTGGATCGCCTTCACCGTCTCCGGCTTGTCGGCGGTCAGCGTGACAACGGCGCCGGTTTCGGTGTTCTTCACCTCGCGCTTGACGCCTTCGATGGCCATGCAGCAGCCCTTGCCCTTCATCTCGCCGACTGGGCACTTGGCCAGCCGCTCCTGGAGCGCCTTGACCACGTCGGCCTTCTCGGCCGTGAAAGTGATGGTCACGCCCGTCGCCGTGTTGGCCACCTCGCGCTTGACCCCCTCCATCATGCAGACGCAGCCGCCCTTCGGGCAAACCGCGGACGCGGAAAGCGCCATGACTGCCATCAGGAACGTAACAACCAGCATTGAAACTTTCTTCATCTCAATCCTCCTTTGATTGGCCTCACTTGGTTTTCGGGCGCTCGGGCCCGTCTTCACGCGATTCTGCGGAGGCCCCCTCGCAGGCTTGCCCACGCGCGGCCATTCCGCACGCCCCGGCGCCGCAGAGGCGTTGCCTCAAAAGCGAGTCGAAACGGCTCCGCTGCTCGTCCGGCAGAGAAGCCCTCTCTTTGATGTAGTTCTCCAGGATGAGGTTCTGCACCTGGCGTTGCAGTTCCGCCATGGCGGCGGTCTCCGATTGAACGGCGGCCATCGAAGGCTCGGGCGACGCCATGATTTCGGAGATCTTGCGGCAGTGCTCCGCCATCCGCGCCCTCAGCGGCGCCAGGCTCGCCTCAAGCTTCGCGCGGCTCTTTTCGAGCGCCTCGCGCTCTTGCGCCGTAAGCTTCGCGCCAGCTCCCCGCTCGCCGCAGGCTTCCATCCCGCAGGCGCGGCGGGCGCGGTACTCGGTGACTCCGAAGGCCGCCAGAAAAGCCAGATTGAAGGCGGCCGACAGCAGAAACGCCCAAAAGAGCCAGCCTTTTTGTTCGCCACGCCAGTTCATCGGGATTTTCCCTCAAGCAAAGCCAGACATTGCGCGCCGGGCGAATCCGGAGGGACGAGCTGGAACTCCCCGGCCTGTCCGGCGGCGGAAACATCCTGCGAGACGGTGGCAGCCGGTGCGCCCGAAGAGGCATAGCTCGACTGGAAACGGGCCCCAAGATAGAGCCCGGCGGCCGCGATCAAGAGCGCCGCGGCAATGCGGCCCAGGACGGCCGCCGGTGACAAGGGTGGCTCGACGGAGGTGCGCTTGAACCTCGCCGCCTCGACGATCATTGCGGCAAGCCCAGCCGACGGCTCTTGGGCCGGAAGCGATGCAACCAGCGCCCGCAGATCCTTCATCTCTTCAAATTCGGAGAGGCAGGTCCGGCAATTCTTAAGGTGAGCGGAGAGCTCTGCCCAAAGACCACCGGCCAGCTCCCCGTCAACCTCCCTGCCCATGAGTTCTCTTGCCCGCCTGCAATCCATCACCGCGCTCCAAACAACTTAAACGCGCCACCTGACAAAATCCCCCGCTCCGCCATCCTCTCCCGGCGCCCGTTACCATATGCTCTAGTTTGCATCTATACGGTCTGAGTCACCGGGGGCCCGGTTACCTGGAAGGAGGTAGATGACGGACCCGCCCCGGAGCAGGAGAAACCTGGTTCCATTTGAATCGGGATCCGCTCAGGGGACCGGTTACCGCTTCAGTCGTGGCGGACCCGCCCTGAATCAAATTGTGGGTGATTGCTTCTTTAAAAAGGAGCCCGCCATGAAGAGAATCGCCGCAGCCCTGCTGTCGGTCATGACAATCGTAGCCGCGTCTTCCGCCGTTGCCCAGATCAGCTCCCCCTACATCCTTGTTGCATGGAACGACCTGGGTATGCACTGCACCGACGGCAGCGACTTCTCCGTTTCGACCATCCTTCCCCCCTATAACAACCTTCACGCCCAGATCAAGGACCGCGCCGGCAATCTCGTCACCAATCCCTCGGGAATTACGGTCACTTATCAGTCCATCGCCGACCCCTTGGGCTCGGCCAACAAGACCTCCATCGGCAAAACCAACTTTTGGACATACGTGGGAACGCTGTTTGGAGCCACGCCGGCGCCGGACGTGGGGCTCGCGGGAAAGGCGATGCCGGGGGCGATGAATACGCCCCAGCCGATGGACTGGGACGCCTCCAGGAGCTGGTTCCACGCCGAAGGAATCCCCATCACCCCTTACGACGACCAGGGCAGCAAGAACTTCTACCCGATGGTCCGGGTAATCGCGAGGGACAGCCAGGGAAACATCCTGGCCCAGACCGACGTCGTTCTGCCCGTCTCGGATGAAATGGACTGCCGTGTCTGCCATCAATCCGGCTCCGCGGCGGCGGCCCAACCTCCCGGAGGATGGGTTTACGACCCCAGCCAGCCCCGCGACGTCAAATACAATATCCTCAAGCTTCACGACGCGATGCAGGCCGGCAACGCCGCCTATCAATCGGCGCTGGCCGCGTCCGGCTTCAATTCGCAGGGGCTCCTGGCGACCGCAAAGGGCGGCCATCCGATCCTCTGCCAGAGCTGTCACGCGACGAACGCGCTTCCGGGAACGGGCCTCCAGGGCATCACCCCGATGACGCAGGCGATGCATACCTTCCATGCCTCCGTTCAGGACCCGCTCACCGGCTCGGCCCTGGGCGCCAGCACCAACCGCTCGGCGTGCTACCGCTGCCATCCCGGCGCCGTCACGAAATGCCTGCGCGGCGCGATGGGAAGCGCCGTTGCACCGGACGGCACGATGGAGATGCAGTGCCAGGCGTGCCACGGGACGATGGCGGCCGTCGGCGCGGCCGGGCGCTCCGGCTGGCTCGACGAGCCCGCCTGTCAGAACTGTCACACCGGCACGGCCGTCGTCAACTCCGGATCGATTGTCTACGCCTCCGCCTTTGACGCCTCGGGGCAGTGGCGCCAGCCCGCTGACCCGGCCTTCGCCACGAACCCCGACACGCCCTCCCCTGGCCTCGATCTTTACAAATACTCCAGCGGCCACGGCGGGCTTCAGTGCGAGTCCTGCCACGGCTCCACCCACGCAGAGTTCCCGACCAGCCACGCCAACGACAACATCCAGAGCAACCAAATCCAGGGGCACGCCGGGACCCTCTCGGAGTGCGCGGCCTGCCATTCAACGGTACCGAACACCGTGGCCGGAGGTCCCCACGGCATGCATCCCGTGGGTCAGTCCTGGGTGACGAGCCACTCCAGCGCAGCCGAAGGCGGAGCCTCCGCCTGCCAGGCCTGCCACGGCACGGACTACCGGGGAACGCTCCTCTCGCGGGCACTGGGGCCGCGAAGCCTCTCCACGAAGTACGGCATGAAGACCTTCTGGCAAGGGTTTCAGGTGGGGTGTTACACATGTCACAACGGCCCTTCGAGCGACTCGGCCAACTCCAACCACGCGCCAGTAGTATCAGACGCTTCGGCTTCTACCACCGGAGGGACGCCGGTGACGATTCCGCTGACGGCTACCGACCAGGACGGAAACTCCCTAACGCTCCGCGTCGTCAAACAGCCGGCGAACGGAAGATCCGGACTCAGCGCAACGACGGCCACCTACTACCCGGATCCGGGCTTCATGGGAACCGATAGCTTCACCGTCGCCGCATGGGATGGCTCGGCCAACTCGGCCTTGGCCACGGTCACCGTCAACGTCGGCGCGCCTGGCTGCGCGCTTTCGATAGCGGCGATCGTTCCGTCAGCCGCCCAAACGGGAGGCGCCGTCCCCTTCAGCGCGACAGCCGCGCCAACGAACTGTGCGCTCTCCCCCGCCTATGATTGGAACTTCGGAGACGGCTCCGCCCACGCCTTCGCCGCTACGCCTACCCACGCTTACTCGAACCCTGGGACGTATGCCTGGACGATCGCGGCCTCCTCCGGCGCCATCACAACAACCCGCCAGGGAACGATAACGGTGAGCGGCACGCCCGCCGGACCGAAGCCCGTGCCCCAAGGCGTGACGCCTTTGCGCGTCTCCTCGCCCGACCACGGCGCAACGCTCGTCACCACCTGGGACGCAACCAACTGCGGCTCGGCAGGCTACCACGTGATCTACGGCTACGGAAGCGGGCTTGCGTCGTGGAACGCCTCTGGCGGCCAGTGCGGCCTTGGCACGAGCGGCTCCGCCACGCTTTTGCAGACCCCGAACCCTTCTTCCGATTCGAGCCGCTTCGCCTGGTTTCTCATCGTAGGCGACGACGCGGCAACAACCGAAGGATCATGGGGAACCACCTCCTCCGGGCAGGAGCGCGGAGGCGCAAACGCCAGCGGCGTTTGCGGCTTCTCCTTGAAACAGGTGACCACCTGCGCCACGCAATAGCGCTGGCGCGGCGGGCCGGCTTCAGCCTGCCGGCCCGCCGCCTGCGCCGCCCTGGACGCAATGTGCGGCGGGCGCATGATTGCTTGGACCACCGAGCACTCAGTCCCCCCCCGCCTCCCATTCGCCGAGGAGGGCGGTGTCTCCGCAGCCACCAAACTCCGGCTCAAGGGTCGCGTGGGTGATGCTCCACTCATCATTGAGAAACTTCTTGATGCCGCAAAATAGCGCCTCGATCTCCGAGGCGGGCACGTCCTCCTCGAGCGCGACGTGGGCGGTTAAGAGCCGTTGTCCCGGCCCATTCTGCCAGACGTGTACGTGGTGGAGTTTCGCCGAAGGAAACCGGCTGGAGACTCCGCGGGCAATCACCTCGGCGTCCGCGCCCTCGGGCGCTCCCTCCATAAGGGTCGAGAAGGTCTCCCACACCAGCGCCAGCGCGCTCCGCAACACCGCAAAGCCCACCACGAGGGCCGCCGCCGGATCCACGTAGGGCCCCACCCGCGTGTGGGCCAGGAGCGCGGCGATGACCACGGCCAACGAGGCTAGGGCGTCCTGAGCCATGTGGAGGAAGGCGCTGCGCACGTTCACGTCGTCCTTCTCGTGATGCCTCAAGAGCAGCACCGATCCCACGTTCGCAAAGAGCGCCACGAGAGCCACGGCGAGCATGAGCCCCTGGGCCACCGGCTCGGGATGGAGGAGGCGCACGAAGGCCTCCCGCGCGATGAGCGCGGTGACGGCGATGAGCACCACGGCGTTGGCGAGGGCCGCCAGAACCTCCGCCCGTTTGAAGCCGTAGGTGTGGCGCATGGTGGGTGGACGGCGGCTGAAGCGCCGGGCCCATAGAGCCAGCACCACCGCCGCCACGTCGCTCAGGTTGTGGGCCGCGTCCGAAAGGAGCGCGAGGCTCCCGGAGAAAAGGCCGCCGAAGAACTCCGCCAGGGTGATGGCCGCGTTGAGGGCGGCGCTCGCCCAGAGGTTGCGATCCATGGAGCCATTCTCCGGGATGGCGTGATTGTGGTTATGGCTCAAGGCAAACTCCCTTTCCGGCCTTCGGGGCAATATCTCGTCACAGGAAGAAGAGCGGCACGAGGCTGACCAGGGTCAGGGCCAGGAGGAGAATCAAGCTCTGAAGGCCCGTGCGCCGGTCCGCGAAAAAGTAGCCGTAGAAGCCCTTCACCAGATTATTGCTCGCGGCCGAGATGACGATTCCCCCCGCGGCGACCGTGAGCCCGGTCGAGGCGTGGAGGCCCTGGGCCAGCCCCATGACGTAGGGGGTGATATCGGTGAGGCCCATGATCGCGCCCAGCGTGTACACCCCTCCCGAGCCGAGGTAGGTCACGGTGAGATGGGTGATTACCAGCATGGCGACGAAGATAAACGCGAAGAGGAAGGCCGCTTTCAGCTCGAGCGGGTTGGAAGCCGTCCATTCGCGCTTGACCTCGCGCGTGTTGGCGTCGGGCACGCGGGACCACAGCCAGCCGGCCGCCATGGCGAGGACCCCGACGATCAGAAAGCCGGGGGCCAGGGCGCGTGTGAGGGGCAGGCTGAAAAAGGCCAGCAGGATCACGAGCCGAACGTAGAAAACGCCGGAGGCCAGAAGCGTGGCGCCGGAAAAAAGGTGGGGCCTCTCCTCGTGGGCCGCCCGCTTGGCCAAGACGACCGTGGCCACGGTGGAGGAGTACGCACCGCCAAGCAGCGCCGCCAGAATGATGCCGCCCTTCTCCTTGGTGAGCTTCTGCAGCACGTAGCTGCCATAGGAGATGGCGCTCACCGCCACCACCACGAGCCAGGTCTTGAACGGATTTATGGCGAAGGAGGTGACATTTTCGTTGGGCACGACGGGGAGAATCACGGCGCATAGGAGCAGAAACTTGGTGAAGGTGATGATCTCCTCGGGTTCGATGCGCTTGGCAAGGTTCTCCAGGCCCGCTTTGAGTTCGAGGAGCAGCATGCTCGCCACGGCCAATGTAGAGGCGATCCAGTAGTATTCGTGAAAGACGAGCGCTCCCAACAGGTAAGTTCCAAGGCCGGAAACCTCGGTCGTGATCCCCGCCGCCGGGTTTTCGCGAAGCTTGTGCAGATAGGAGACCAGCAGAAAAGAGCCCACTACCGCAAAACCTACGGCAAGGGGAAGCAGGGCGTTTGGGGAGAGCAGCGCCAGGGCGTAGCCCGTCAGGCCGATCAGAGGAAACGTCCTCACTCCGCCGAAGGCGTAGCGCGCGCCGTTGTCCTTGTGCCCCTCGTGCTCCAGGCCGAGAAGGAACGAGAGGAAGAGCACCATCAGTATCTTCAGCCCTTCCGGCGGAACCAATTCCGTCAGCTCCTTGAGCACCGTCGCCTCCTTCCGCGGCCGGCCAGGTCACCCGCCGCTCTTTGCCAAAGATATTAAATCACGCCTGCCCGCTTCAAAGCGATCTGCGCCGCAAAGGGCCACATGGTGACCGCGAAAACAACTCTTATAAAAGCTGCTGGCGCCGCCTTTCTGGTGACGTGCGCACCTAGCGCGAAGGCTGTGGTGCAGGCCCGAGGCCACGGCAATGAGGGCGTCATCCACCGGCCCCCCATTCAAGGCGAGCATGACCACCACCGGCGTATGGAGCGAGCCGCCCCTTTGCCGAACATCAGGAAGACGGAAGATCACCAGGATAGCGACGAAGGCGGTGATCAGGAGCGACGCCGCCACGGCCTGCCTCTTTCCTCTACTCCCTGTACCACGAGCACGGAATGCAGCAGGACTTGCCCTCCTTCATTCGCACGCGGCGCTCGAAGACCGGCTCGCCGCAGCCGGCGCAGATGGCACTCGCGAAGACGCCCTCATGCGGGCGGGTAGCCGGTGCTTCCTTTCACTCATGGCATTTTCTTCCCTTCTTGTCTCACGCTTCCAGCTCTTGCAGCAGTCCCGCCGCGGAGTCGAGGATTCCCGCCGCCGCGAGGTGGCGGGCGATGCGGACGGTGTCCAGTACCTCCTCGGCCGTGGCGCCGGCCTGCATGGCCATAAAAGCCTGCGACCTGGCGCAGTTGGCCTGGCCACGGCCGAGGGCCGCGGCCACGGCGATGAGGCTCCGGTACTTGGGCGGGATGGTGCTTGCCTCCCGGCCCACGCTCTGGGCGGAGGTCATACCCGTGGCCACTAGCAGGTCGGGAGCCAGCTTGGCCAGCGATTCTGGCCACTGCGGCATGGTGGGCCCCATCTTGGTTCGCATCATTCCCAGAACTTGTTCCGCCGTGGGGGGCGTCTTCATCTCCATCGTCATTCTCCTTGCCGGCTGTACGCCGTGATGTTTGAGGGAGCAGGGAGCGGGGAGCGGAGAGCCGGAAGAACTCTACTTCGGCCGCTCGCTCCTCGCTCTTCACTTCTCACTCTTCACTTCTCATGTTTCCCAAATAGTCCGGCCACCTTGGTTTGCAGGGTGTCGAACAGCTCGTAGAAGACCGGCACGTAAATGAGCGTGAGGAAGGTGGAAACCATGAGGCCGCCGATGGCCACCACGGCGAGCGGGCTCAGGCGCTCCAGGCCGATGGCCCACTGCAAAGCGATGGGCATCATGCCCACGGCGGTGCCGACGGCGGTCATCAAGATGGGCCGCGTCCTCACTCGGACCGAACCGATAAGCGCGTCGTGGCGGCTCTCGCCCCGCTCCCGCGCCTCCAGGATGAAGTCAATGAGCAGGATGGAGTTCTTCACGACAATGCCCGCTAAGAGGATCATTCCCATGAAGGAGGGCATGCACGAGTGCTTGCCGGTGATGAGCATGGCCCAGCCCGCGCCGATGATGCCAAGGGGGATGGCCACCATGATGGTGAGCGGGTGCAGGAAAGACTTGAAGGCCGGCACGAGCGAGAAGTAGAGCAGCACGAGGCCGAGGAGCAGGGCGGCCATCAGGGAGGAGAAGGCCTCGTCCATGGTCTTGCGCTCGCCCTCGTCCTGGATAGTGTAGCCGGCGGGAAGCGTGAGCCCCTTCAGAGCCTCGGCCACCTTGTCGTTGATGTGCGTGACCGCGACCGTCGAGCGGTAGCCGAGCACGTCCACCGTCTCTTGCAGGTTCTGGCGGGTGTGCAGGGTCGGCACGAAGGCGTGCTCGACGCGGCCGAGCGAGGAGAGCGGCACGGAACCGCGGGGCGTCAGGACAGGCAGGGTGGCAAGGTCCAGGGGGTTCTCGCGGCGCCCCGCCTGGGCTTGCACCCAGACGGCGAAGGAGTCCTGGCCGGGAACGCGGAAGAGCGTGGCGGGGAAGCCCTTCACCTGGGCGCTCACCTGGGCCGCCACGGTGGCGGCGTCGGTGCCGTAGATGGCCAGGCGGTCCGCGTCTGGGAGGAAGCGGTACTCAATGCGGTCGAGGGTCCACGTGGGGACCACCGCCGTCAGCCCGCCCACCGTCTTCAAGCGCCGGGCCACCTCCTGCTGGAGTCCTGCCAGCACCTTTGGATCGGGCCCGGAGATCATGAGGTCCACGGTGGAGCGGATGGTGGAGAGCGGCGTGGCGCCGTAATCGAAGGCCGCGGGAAAACGGAGGCCGGGGATCTTGAGGAGCTGGTCCTCCACCCCTTTCTCGATCTGCCACATCGTCTGTTTTCGCTGGAAGCGGTTCACGAGGTGGACGGTGATGAAGGCCTGCTGAGGGTTCCGGCCCGAACCGAAGGAGAGGATGCCCGGTTCGGAGCCGAGCGTCGAGGAAACCATCGTCACGCCGGGTTGCTTCTGTATGACGCCTTCCACCTTGGAGAGGAGCGCCTCCGTCTCCTGGAGCGACGTGTTCGGGTAGGCTTCGAAGGTGACGCGGAAGATGCCCGTGTCCATGGGTGGCATGAGGTCACGGCCGATGAGGGGCATGAGCACGCGCCCGGTGAGCACGAGCATCATCATGGCCGGGAGGATGAAGACGAGCTTGTGGCCGAGGGCGAACTCCACGGCCGAGACGAAGAACTCCTGGATGGCGTGGAGGACCTTGCCCGTCACGATGTGGTCCAGCTTCAGCTCCCACTTCCACCGTTCCACGCGCCCGCCCAGGCGCAGGATGAAGGGGGCGAGGATGGGCAGGATCGTCACCGAGACGAGGTAAGAGGCGATGAGGGCGATGGAGAGCGTGAGGCTTAGAGGCCGCAGGACGGTCTGGACGAAGCCGCCGATGTAGATGATGGGCAGGAGCACCACGACGGTGGCGT
>JBBINO010000006.1:0-56347 GCA_037443845.1 Acidobacteriota bacterium | reverse complement strand
GGCCTAGCCCGCCCTGGATTTGGTAGAGCGAAAGGAAAGGCGGGAAGAGCGTGATGCCCGAAGGACCAAGTGGTATAGAGGCGCGCGCCATCCAGAAATCCTGGCTCCCCTGGTAACCGACCAGGAACGCGGCCTGGATGTCCACGGCGTTGACGATGGAGAGGTGCCCCTGCCCGCCGAACCTCGTGTTTCCGCCGCTGTTCGAGTAGGTGAGCTCCACGTCGAGCGTCACGGTGGGCGAGACGTCCGGGAACTGCGCATGGACTTTGACCGAATCAACCGTCGGCCCTTCGCCGTTGAAGCCGCCGTTCTTGTAGACCAGCTTGTACTTCAAATTGCCGACGCTGACTTGCAGAACGTTGCTAAGGTGGACTCCGCCGGTGAGGCTGAATCCGACGTACGGGCTTCCCGATTCCGCGCCGACGAGGAGAGAGAGCTTCTGAATGTCTATCTGGACTGGGCCGAGCTGGGCGCTGCCTCCCAGGGGAAGGTCGATGCTGGTCGCGCCGCCCTGCAGCGCGATCTTGCCGTCCATCGTCACCCTGAGCCCGTTGAGGTTGAACGAGTAGAGCTCGCTGCCGGCGGCCATTAGCTTGAACTTCACGTCCATCGCCACGCGCCAGCCGACGTTCTGCTCGTTCTTGAAGTCGGCGTTGAACAGCTTGAGGCCAATCACCGAGAAGTTCTTCTCGATGGAGGGCACGGTAAAGCTGGTCGCCATGTTGCCGTGGCTGTCCACTTGGAAGGTGCCGTCGAGGTTGGTATCGATGAGAGGAACGTTCTCCACGCTCAGCGAGTATTTCGCGACGAGGCTCGAACCGCAGACGTCGAGATCCATCGTCTTGATTTTCAGGTCGCCGAGGCCAAGCGAGATGATCACGCCGAGATTCTGCGAGGTGATCTTGCCTTCGAGCCCGGATGAGCCTATGGCCCACCCGCTGATGTCGGGGGTCGGCATGGAAACGGAGACGGGCAAGTTGAACGCGTACAGCCCGAGCGTGCCGCTCTTGATGTAGAGCCCGGTCCACGCGGCCCCGGAACCCGAGGCGCTGCAAGTGTCCCCGGAGGGGGCGGCGCCCTGGCTTCTGCTCAAGTCGAGAACCAGCCCGGCGCCCTTCAGCTTGAAACCGGAAAGGCCGATGTCGGCGGAGGAGATCGTCAGGCTGTCGCTGTAAAAATCGCCGGCCGGGGTGATTGGCGCGGTCACGTCCCACTGGAGGGCGCTCAGGGGCGCGAGGCCGGCGAAGGCCGAGACGCCCAGGTGCATCGTCACTTCGAGCTGTGACGTTGATCCGGCTGTCGCCTTGAGGTGCTTGACGGAACCGGTGAGGCCAACCACGCTGATGTCTTTCGAGACGTCCTCGTCCAGAACCGTCCCGTCCGCAACCGAGCGCGCCCCTCCGGAACCGTTGAGGTGCCATCCGTGGAAGGTCACGGGGACGAAGATGTCCTGCGTGCCGCTCGCCCCTTCGGGGAGCTTCAGATGAAGCTTGCCGCTTCCGGACGCCGTCCCGTCGGAAGCGATCGTGAAATCGCTCCCCAGGTCGCCGATGGTGAAGTCGCCGTCCTTCGTCGGGAAGGTAATGCCGCATGGCTTGCTCGGATCATGAGGAACGACGTCGTACTGCACGGCAAGGGACCTGACGTCGCGCTCCGGGAAGCCTCCCGCCACGACGCCGATGACCATCGGCATCAAAGCCTGCATCGGGCCGGAGCTTGCCGTTGAAGAGGAAGTCGTCTGCCCTAGCATCGCCATGCCGAGCTCGGTGGGCCTCAGCACCATGAACTTCGTCGAGCCTCCGCCGCTTCCGCCGCTCGCGCCCATGCTCCCGGATGTTGAACCGGAGCCGCCGTCCAGCGAAGAGCCGTATGCGTCGCTTACGACCCACGCGTGAACCTTCAGGTCGTGGGGATGACCTGTTAGCGCGACGGGGAGGGGTGGCGATTCAATCTCGGCCGAAGCCACAGGGGATTTGTTTCCCGGACCGACATTCACGTCGTTGCCAGGAATGTCAACGCCGTCAACCGTCCAAGTCACGCCTATGGTGCCTTTGCCGTAAAAGTACAAAGTCGCTTTTGCGGTGAAAGAGTCGCTGCAATCGGGAACCTGGGGCGGACTCTCCGTGTGGCCGGGGAAAGAGGTCACCGCGATCTTTTTCAGGTGGAGCGGGCCGTTGGCGACCTGGTCCTCGGGCTCTTGAACTTCCATCGAGGTGCAGGCGACCAGGTAGGCGCTGGCGCCGCTGACCACCCCCGTGAGCGAGGCCGGAAGAGGAGCCCTGGCCAATACGGGGGTTCCGCTGGCCGATAGGGAGACCGGCGCCGCGTTAACCGCCGCCACGGGAAAAGCCCCGCCGCTCTTGACGCTGTAACTCGCCGCCTGGGGCTGGGCCAGCAAGGCGGAGAGCGCCGAGGCGTAGAGGCTAGACCCGTTCAAAACGCCGGGCACGCTGCCGTCATGCTTTTCCGGGTCCGCGGAGGCGTAAATTTGGATGTTGTAGTCGCCCGCCTTGGAATATACGTGCTGCAACGGCTGGCCGCCCAGGACCACTGAGATGGTCCTCGCGCTGGAGGAGGGGTTGTCAACCCGGAGCGGGTCCACTTCCCCGTCACCCCACGAGATATAGAGATTGCTGTACTGAACGGATGCGGAGCCGCCGAAGGGCAGTCCGCCCGTCATGCTCATTGAGGCCGAAATCGGATAAGGAGACTTCGTGACGTCAATCTGTCCCGAGAGCAGGACTGGCTGGCCGCTCAGAGGAACGGCGCCGCTGCCGGGCGCGGAGGCCTGAATCGAACTTCCAGGCGCCGCCTTCGAGCAATCGCCGAGGCCCTGCGCCCGGCCGGGAAGCACCAGAGGATACTGCTCGCTGCTCTCGACCTCTTCCTCTTCATTCGTGGAGGGGTTCTTCCAGAATCCCTTCACCTGCCAGAGCGCGTTGGCATGGCCGGTGTTGATGAGGCCCGAGAGCTCCACGGGAGAGAGCATCCGGCTGCTGTTCGACGCGTTCATGGCCTGAAGCAAGGTGTTCATCTGGGCCTGCGTCGGGCCGGCCAGCGCCACGGGTTGGGTGGACGAAAACGAGCTTCCGGACTGCGCCGGAGGGTGATAGCGCGCGCTGACCACGGTGGACGACGTCTGGATCGGCTTCGGCGGCGACCAGCTGAACATGGGAAGCGTGGCGCCGTCGGGCAGGTTCTGGAGGAAGGCTACGGTCACCCGGTAGTAGGGCTTGTCCGGCGGCGTCTGCGCCTGCGCCAGCACCTTTCCGCTCTGGTCGGTGATGGACATGACGAAGTAGTTGGCCACGCCGGGGTTTTGCTCGTACCAGGAGAAGAGGGTGTCCTTCTGGACCACCGGCGGGTTGTCACCCATCTGCACCGTCTGGAACTCGCCGCTCCCCTGATGGTTCGGTGCCCATAAGACGATATGACCGTGAGGCTTGACCACCGGAACCAGCGGCTTGATGCTGGTGATCGGCGAGACGGGAACCGAAACCTTCGCGGGCACTACCCTTATGCCGCCCGGTCCCTTGTTACCCTGGCCACTGGCGTTGCGCGCCTGCGCGAGCCTCACTCCCTCTAGCGCCGACGGAGAGACGAGGACGGTCAGTTGCGCCCTCTGGGTGTCCAGGATAACCGGGGGTGTCATGTTCTGGATGTCCGGCCCGAAGTCTATCGTCATCCCCGGCGAGAAGGCGAAGCCGTAAATGTTCAGAGTGTAGCTCTTGCCGGGTTCGAGGTTCTGTGGCGCGATCCGGTCCACCCGCGGCGGCGGCCCTTGCGGCGGCACGCCTGGAAGAACCATGAAGGCGCCCGGGATGCGGCGCGACTCGGGACCGTATCCCACCACCAGCGTATAGGGACCGATCTGAGCGTTGGGCGACACCGCCAGGGAAAACGTCGTGACGGCGATGTTGGCCCCGGCCGCCCCGCCCAAACATTGCAGGTTGGAGACGGAAAGCCCCTCGGGAACGAAGGAGAGCCTCAGCCTGGGCGAGCAGGGCAACCCCTGCGCCGTCACGGCAAGCGTGTCACCCTGGCGGCCGCTGTTGGGCGAGAGGAAGACGACCGTCGCCTGCCGCGGAGATGGGGTGACGATGAAGGCGGATGGCGCCGTCACCGTGCGCTGGCCACCGTAGATGACCGCCGTCATGGTGTAGGGCCCGGGCTGCGCCTCCGGCGAGATGGTGAGGGTGAAAGAGGCATTCGAGGCAACCACCGCCAGCGTGGTGGCCCGCTGCTGGCATTGGACGTTGCTGACCTGAAGGCCGGGCGGGGAAAAAGAGATGGAGACGAGGCCCTGGCACGGCAGGCCCTGTGCCGTGACGCTTAGCGTCTGTCCTTGTTGTCCAGTATTGGGCGTCAATTGGACGTTCGCCGGCGCACCGGCGGTTTGGCCCATCGCGCCGACGGCCACCAACGCCGCCAGCAGGGCCGCTAATCCGTTCCCCCCCAGGAACAGGCGCTTCAGCCGACCGACCATCTTGCTCCTCCTTCGGGCAAAGAACTGACAAGCACTTCATGGTTCCAGGGGAAGCGGGAAGGGCCCGAAGCGGCCCCTCCCCTGCGAGTTTTTGTTTTTATTAGAGCCCCATGCCTCCTTGATTGTATCCGGATGGCGGAATGGGCGCGGGAGCGGCGCCCGACCCCAAGGTTCCGGGCATGCCGGGCTGGGCGTAACGGTCGTTGAGCGTACCCTTGCCGCCGCCCCAATGGATCGTGAGGCTCAGCATGTAGCGGTGGTCGGAAAGCGATGTTGGCGTGTAAGTCCCAGGGGTGGAGATGTAAACTGGCGCGACGCCGGTCTTGTTGCTGTTCCACTCGGCCGTGCCCTGAAGCGCCATCAGGGAGCGCATCCACTTCGGGCTCCACTGAATCGTGAGGCCGTACTGCTCCATGCGCGTATCAAGCGTCCCGAGGTCGTTCTTCGTCTTGGTGTACATCGCCCTCGGCATGATGGTCAGGTTCCAGCTCTCGATGTTCCAGTAGGGGGAAAGCGAGAAGACATACAGGTCGGTCGTTCCCACCAGGTCCGTGCCCTTGGATCTCGTGTACGAGCCGGTCGCGGCGATGCCGAGCGAAGTGGTGATGTTCCCGCCCATCGTGAGGACGAAGGAGTCCATGTTCATCTTGGCCGACGGGTTCAGATCGTCCTTCACGCGCTGGCCGGTGTAGGTCTCGCTGAAGAAGAGCTTCGACGCGCGCTGCGTCGAGCCGAGGGTCCACCCGTAAATGTTGCGCTCGGTGCCGGGAAGTGAGTAGAGCGCGTTCTCGCCTCCCCTATCGCGCTCGCCGTTCAGCGCGAGCGTGAAGGCGAGCGCCGTGTTGACGGGAAGGGCGAAGCTCAGGGTGGCGGCGTGCTGAGTGCCGCTGGATGAGCCGGCGATAGAATCGCCGACGCCGTCCTTCGCGTAGCGGTACGTGAAAGCCGTGGCCAGTTTCCCGAAGGCGCGCGACAGCGAGAGGTCGGCGCCGCTTCGGTCGGGCACTCCACCCTGCGTGTAGCCGGGGTTCGCGGCGTTCGAGAAGGTCGAAGCAACGCGCCTGAAGTTCAGGGTGTAACTGGTGTTCCAGATCGTCCCCCCGAAACCGAGGCGGTACGCGTTGCCCTGGGTCTGCGTGCCGCCGTCGGGAGTCGTGCGCCCCTGCGCCGCCTCGACGTACATCGAGAACTGCGGAGAGAAGGCGAACTTGCCCAGGATTCCGAAGACGCGGCCGGAACCTCCCGGCAGATAGGCGCTGGCGTCCTGGTCGGTCCAGAGGCCCATCATCCGCACCGTGTACTTGTCTGAAGGCAGAGGAAGCGCGTAGCTGGCGGCGCGCACCCGCATGTCGGTGGAACCGGACGCGGAGCCCAATGCCGGCGTCGTGTTGTCGAAGGAGGAATAGGCGCCGAACTGGCCGGCGATGGTGTCCAGCTTCGCCTCGGCTCCGCCGCGCGCCAGACCAGACGTCACGAGCTGGCTGTCGCCCAGTATGTCAACCGCCCCGTAACCGACCTGGCCCTCAGCACCCCAGTTGCCGCCTTTGTAGCCGCCGGAGAAGAGCCAGTTCCTGCTCTCGTTCACGGTGCGCGAGGGATCGGCGAAGTCGTGGCGGAACGCCGCGTCGGCGGTGTCCTTCAAGAAATAACCGCCGGAGCCGATGTCCGACTGGGACGAGAGCGTGGCCCTGAAGGTGTCCTGCTGGTCGGGGTTGCTGCCGGAAATCTCCGTGGCCGTGCCTCCTATCTGCGCCGTCCAGGCTCCGCTCGGCTTGGGGCCTTCCTTGCCTGAAGCCTTGCCCGCCGATGCCGCGGACGCCGGCTCAGGCTCTACGGGCTTCCCGGCGGAGGATGCGCCGGCGCCAGTCTCGGGCGCGCCGCTCTTCACCGTGAAGGACCAGGCCTGTTGAACGTCGCCCAGCGTCAGCTTGGCCGTAGCCTGCCCGGCTGGAAGCGGAAGGACCGGCGTGTACGTCAACCGGCCGGATTGAATGGAGGCCATCCCGGTCACGTCCGACGTCCCGACGAAGAGGGCGACGTCTTCCGGAGCAACCACGCCGCTCCAGGTCGCGCCGATCGAAGGCTGCGGCGAACCGACGGTCGCTCCATCCTTCGGCGACATTCCTGTCACGGAAACCGGCCCGGCAGCGAACTTGAGGTCGCCGGAGCCGGGCCAGGCGGACGAGCTGGGCGCGATGGCGGTTCCCTTGGCCGGTTCGCCGAGGCGGGTCCCGGAGGCGTCAAACGCGGTGACGGTGTAATCGAGGCCGGAGGCTCCCGCCGGGAATCGCAGCAGGTATTTCGGCTCCCTGGTGTACGCGGTGAAGAGGCGCTCGCTGCCGCCCGCCCGGAAAAACTCCAGGAAGTAGAGCGCGCCTTCCGGCGCTCCCGACCAATGGAGCATAAGTGTCGCAGGGCGAGGGCCGGGGACCGGCGTGCCCGCGGTGAGGGTGAAGCCGCCGGAGAATATGACCACGCGCCTGAAGGCGGGGCCGGTTCCACGGACGTCGCCGGCGAAAATCGGCCTGACGGTCCAGTAGAACTCTCCGTTTCCGAGGCCGCTCCAGTCGGCATCCGTCGGCGTCCAGTAGTCGAGGGAGGTCCGCCATACCCTGGCGACCACGTCGAAAGGCTGGCGGCCGATCAGCACTTCGTAGGCCGTCGCGCCGGGGACCATCGTCCATTTGAATGGCGCCGGAGCCGAGGCCGACGAGCCTTCCAATGGTGATATGAGTTGCAACGCGGTGCGGCTCTCCGGGACACCCACGAGCCTGACCGCTCCAGAGGTAAAGGGCTGGGGAGAAAGTATCGCCAATTGAAGGTCGTGGCTTCCGCCCGAAGTGAACGGGATGGGCATCTTGGATTCGACCTGCACCGGCGCGCCTGCCCCGGCGACGACGGTGAACTGGTCGTAGGCCACGCCGTCGAGGGTGAAGGCGCCGATGATAACGCCCGAGCCCGAGGTGGCGAGAACGCCCCTTGCGAAGATCGGGTTGTTGGGAGCGAGCAGCGTTCCCGGCTGCGGATAGACTATCGCGGCGTCCCTGACCGCCAGCGGGGCGGCAATGGCGCTGGCGCCTATCAGAACGAGTTGTGGCGCCGGCTGGCCGAAGGTATTCCCGTACTGGCTCGTCAGGTCGAGCCTCGCGGGGCCGGGCTGGGCTCCAGGCACCGCCATGACCACGGCCACAGCCGTCGTCCAATTGACGGACCTGAATGATATGACTTGCAGGTAAGGGCTTTGCGAGATGAGTTGAAGCCCTGGCATGTCAGCGAGCCCGGTTCCCGAAAGGACGATGGTCTGGGGCCCAGTGCCGATCGTCACCTGCTGTGGAGAAATGGCCGTCAGCGTGATGTAGTAGTTCTGCGCCATCGCATCGGCGGCGAACAGGAGCGTAAAGCACGCCACCGCCACGGCGAACGCGCCGCGCCTAAATACAGAGGCTACTTCGGGGATTCTCATCTCTCTCTCTCCTCGTCCCCCGGCTTCGGGGAAGTGATCCAAAAAACAGGCAAGACCTGCCCTCTACCCCCCTAACAGAAACTTTAGCAACTATATGCCAATATCGTCAGTGACGTCCATCACGTTCCATAAACGCAAGGGGCGCCCTGATGGACGCCCCTTCGCGCGCGAACCGGCCTGTTCTGGATTACGCTTCCTCCGTCTTCGCCTTGTTCGCGTCCCAGTAGAGGAAAGCGGAAAGCGCCAGGAAGACCAACAGGCCTACCCAATTTCTGAAGCCCTCCGTGAAGAGCCCTGGAACCCAGGTGCTGAAGCCAAACTTGTCCGGGTCCATGCCGAATACCTCTGAGAGAAGCATCTTGGTGATCCCGTCAAAGACACCAGCCAGTGCGCCTCCGGCTATGAAGCCCGACGCGATGAGTATCGCCTTGTCGTTGCGAGCCTTCGAGAGTTTCTCGTCTTTCGAGGATTTCTGGACCATCCAGCCCACGATGGCCCCGAGCAGTATGGGGCTGTTCAGCTCGATCGGGAGGTACATCCCCAGCGCGAAGGCGAGCGCAGAGACGCCGAGCATCGAAACGACGACCGCGATGACCGCCCCGACGCCGTAGAGCATCCATGGGACGTCCTGGCCGCCCATGAAGGCGTTCGCGACCGCCGCCATCGCCCCGGCCTGAGGCGCCGGAAGAGGCGTCATGTGTTCGGGGGTGGGGGTACCGTAGCCGTACACCCTGGCGAAGAGCATGATGACGCCCGTCACCGTGAGGCTCGCGAGGGCGGAGCCGTAGATGTTGCTCCATTGGATCGTCTTCGGAGTCGAGCCGAGCCAGTGGCCGATCTTGAACTGCGTGACGAGCGAGCCCGACATCGAGAGCGCCGTGCAAACGACGCCGCCGATCAGGAGGATCGCCAGCATCCCGGGGCCGCCTTTCAAGCCGAGCGCGGCGAGGGTGACGGCGGCGATAATCAGCGTCGTCAGCGTCATTCCGGAAATCGGCGTGACGGAGATCATCGCCACGGCCCACGCCGAAACGGCCGAGAAGAGGAAGACGATCAGGAAGGTCAGCACCAGCGAAAGCAGAGAGATGACCGTCGCCTTCGCTTCGCCGGAAACCACGACCAGCCGGAAGTAGACGAAAATCGCCACGGCCAGCGCGATGGCCAGGCCGAAAACGGTCGTCATCTTGATGTCGAGGTCGAGCCGCGACGAAACCTTCTCGCTCCCCTCGTGCTTCTTGAATATCTGCGAGAGAACTTGGCTGAGGGCCTGCTTGATGACCGGGGCCATCTTGATGATGGAAATGACGCCGGCGGCGAAGATGCCGCCGATTCCGATGTTGCGGACCCCGGGGAAAATGATCGCCCCGGCCGAATTCTTGATCCCAAAAAATATGCTGTCGTACGAGGCGGCCGCGTAGTTCGGGCTGACGTACCCGAAAAGCGGTATCAGCACGAAGTAGGAAAGCAGCGACCCGGCCATGATGATGGACGCGTACTTCAGCCCGATGATGACGCCGAGGCCCAGAACGGCGGCCGAGGTGTTCATCGCGAAGACGCCCTTCACTTTCTGTGTGAAATAGTCCATCGCCGAGACCGAAGCGGTCGTGAAGGTGTCGCTCCACGCCTTCATGGCAAGCGCCATGTAGTCGAGAACGATGCCCAGGCCGAGAGAATAGACGAGCACCTTCGCCTGGTTGCCCCCCTTTTCTCCGGCGACGAGAATCTCTGTCGTGGCCGTCCCTTCGGGGAAAGGCAGCTTGCCGTGCATTTCGTGCGTGAAGTACCGGCGGAACGGGATCAGGAAGAGGACCCCGAGCACCGCCCCGAGGAAGGGAACGAGGAATATCTGGAGGAAGGTCTCAACCTGCGTATTCCCCTTGTCGAGTCCGAGCATGAAGATCGCGGGCATGACGAAGACCGAGCCGCCCACCACGATGCCCGACGTGGCGCCTATCGCCAGGATGTTGACGTTCTCGATGAGGATGCTCTTGCGCCGCGCCAGCGCCGAAAAGCCGACGGCGAGGATGCTGATGGGAATCGCCGTTTCGATCCCCTGCCCCAGCTTCAAGGCGATGTAGGAAGCCGCGGCCGAGAAGATGACGATCATCAGCAACCCGAAGACGACCGAGCGCCGCGTCACTTCCGGCACGCCCGTCTCCTGGCTGATGATTGGAACGTAGGCTTCTCCTGGCCCGAGCTCCTTGTAAGCGTTTTCGGGAAGCGCCGTTTTGGACCTCTCCTGCTCGCTCATTAAAGCCCCTTTCCCCTTCGTCTCCCGCGACCGTCACGGAAGAAACAAGCATAATTTAGAACGGCTTGAAGCGCAAGCCTCCCCACCACCCAAATTCCGCGATTGAAATGTTTTGCCTTCGGCGGCGGGTTGCGCCACACGGAAAGAAAGGACCTTTTTTCAATTAGCCGAAGGGATTCCATTTCGCCTTGCGAAGAAGCGGGGCGAGGCTAGGCCCCACGAAAGCGGCCGGAAGGAAATCATGTGCACGGCTCGCCCGAATTGCTTCAGCGGGAACAACTCCGCGTCACGGCGCGGATGTGTTGCCTCCGCCGTCCACCGTCCCCGTTGAACTCGCGACATAGAAGCCTGCCGTCATATTGTTCATCGCGTGGTTGTTGGAGTAGATGCAATAGGGGCTCCCGGAAATGTAAAGGCCGTTAGCGCTGTTGTATGCAAGCGCATTCCATGTGAAGCTGCAGCCGTTGCACGCGTTTGCCAATATTCCACTGGAAGCAGCATGCGAGAAGTTGTTCCTCGTCACCTGCACTCCATAACAGCTATTCAGGTAAAGGCCGTAGGAGCCGGTTCCGCTGCAGACGTTGTCTGAAACGGTTGTGTCGAGGGCGTTGCTGAGGGATATGCCAATGCCGTTCCCACTGCTCTTATAGATGGTCGTGACGGTGTTTCCCACTATCCGCGAGCCGGTGATGTAGTCGAGCTCTATTCCGTTCCCGGGGTTCATGGTCACGACGGTGTTGGACTCGATGACCGCCTGGGTTTTCACCCCAGTGGAGGGACCCACCACCACGATCCCGTAATTTACGGCGGTCACGATTCGGACATGGTCTATTTGAACAAATGCCCCGGCCGGCATGGAGGAGACGTTGATGCCACTGTTTGCCGAAGAGATCGAGCCGTTCGTGATTCTCACGTTGGTACGGCCCGGGCTGTAAACCCCGTAGGTCGTGGAAACGAGCAAATGGCCATTGAGGTCCAGCGTGACGTTGTCGGTCCCGATCTGGATTCCCGCGCCGCTCGTGATGTCCTGGGTGAGGTAGTAGTAACCGGATGACGATAGCGTGCCGGCCTGGTAGACCGGAATCTTGCCGTCGCTGGCGTAGAGCGCGGCCCCTTGAACCATAAGGCCGGCGATCAAAGCCAGAAGCAACCTGGTTCTCGTCGCGCTAAACCGTGTTGCGAATTTGGCAGCGTTCATCTTCTCCTCCTTAGTGCTCCAGCCAATCGTTCCATTTACGGGCATGAGCCCGGCTCATAGTAGGCGCGGCAGGGCGCCGCGGCCTGTGGAATCTGCGCGCCGGACGAATTCTTACCATAGCTCCCTTCGATCGTGCCGTTGAGAGGCACGACGAGGTAGTATTCGTTGCCTCCCCCGTAGGCGACGTCCGCCGACGTCGCTCCGCCCGTAGTGCAGACAACCGATGAGTGGCTGTACCACGAACCGAGCGTGCCGCGGTAGATCGCGTAGTCGTTGGCATCCGAGACGCACGCCGCCCCCCACGCGAGGTGGGCGTTCGTGCCCGACTTGGTCATGGTGAACGGGGTTCCCGCCACCGTCCCACCGTCCGGCGTGCTCCCGGGCGACGCGGGCAAGGCAAAAGTCGTCACGACGTTGTTTACGCCGCCACCGGGGGACCAGTAGAGGTCCCAGACGCCGCCGCTTCTTCTGGCGATCTGCCCCGGTAAAAAGGTGGTTCCTCCCAGGGTCGCCGGCGTCCTGAGCATGAAGAGGTAGTCCCCGTTCGGCGCGATCTGAAAACCCACGACGTCACCGCCCGGAGGCAGTCCCAAATCGCTCGCCCCCGACAAAAATGGCGACAAGGTATTTCCGGACACGCGGGCGACGTCCCCGGGCAGAAAAACGTTGGTCCCGGCTTTGACGGGTGCGTCGAACGAATAATAGACGTTGGAGGACTGGTCAAGAGCCAGCGCGTCTATAACCGCGTCCGGAGGCAGGGACAAGGCCGCCCCGGATTGCCACATGGAAAAAACGCCCCCGGAATACAACACCACGTCCGACGGCAGATAGGTATTGCCTCCCGCCGAGAAGGGAACGTCGGCTGCGAAAATGAGAAGGCCCATGCCCAGAGTGGTGATGGCCGTGATGTGAACGTTCGCGGGAATTCCAGCCGCGGCGCCGTCAAAAAAGATCGTGTAGTTGCCCGCGTAGTCGCGCTTCAAGACCTGGTTGGGAGTGCAGGTGATCGCGCCCGGCTTGACAGGCAGGTCGGCTGTCAGAAGAAGCTCCTGCGCGAACGGCGACGCGGCGAAGAAAAGCGCGCCCGCGACCGCCGTGGCCCATAACGGTACTTTCTTTAGCATGTTGCCCCCTTCTTGACGTCCGCCGTCCCAGGCGGCGCGGAGAGGAATCAACGAAGTTGCAGAGGCATGGAACCGCGCCCCTTCATGCTACACCATGGGGGCTCAGGCGTCAAATGAATCGCTCCCGGGATGCCCAGGCAGGCGAAGCCCGAAGGCGCTGGACGTACGGGATATTGGATGGAGCCTCTCGCTTGCGACGACCGGCGGAAGACTGCGGACGGCAGACGGCAGACGGCATGCGCCGGGTCGCAGGGAAGGGAAAAGGGTGAAGCGTGAGACGTGAGGCGCGGCGGCTCTTCACCTCTTCACTCTTAGCTCTTCACTATCTATACAGATCGTCCGAGACCCGCGCTGCACGTCTTTTATACAGAGGGGGGAAATGGGGGTCTTGTATCTTAACATCGGTCATTTTGTTTCCCTGCTCGTGGCACATTTGAATCCTTGAGAATACGGCATACGCCAGTAGGGTGGAGGCCCAGGTACCGTGCGATCTCGGCCTGCTAGTCGTCAGCTCGTTCTCCTTGCGCGATCTCTTGCATTGCCCCGTCCTTCGCTGCAAGCGCGGTGTAGTCCTTCGCTTCATGGAGAGAAGGGCGGGAGCTCGGTTTGCAGTGCGTCCCGCTTGTTTTCGGACACCAGGCGATGTTGACGCCCTTCTAATCGCGCCCTCACCCTTTCGCCGAGGGCGGTGGCGGCGGTGGTGACGGAGGCTGCGCCGCGTTCAGCCTGGCGATCACGGCATCGCTCCCGTCGAACGAATCGGATGCCCATATTACGTCTGCGCCGGTCTTGGCCAGGACTATGTCCCAGCCTTTCTCTTTGGCGACCGATTCGACCGCCGGCATGAGCTGTTCACGCATTTGCTTGGCGAGCGCGTCGCGCTGCTGGTTGAACGCCTGCTGCGCCTGCTGCTGGGCGGTCGAGAGCTGCTGCTGCATGTCCCTCAAAGCCGCCTCCTCCTTGTCCCTTTCCGCCGGAGAGAGCTTCTCTTTGGCCAAGTCATAGTCGCTCTGCCGCTTCTGGTAGGCGTCCATCATTGGCCCTAGCTGCATCTTGATGGAGTCGTCGAGCCCCTTCAGCCTTGACTGAAGCTGCTGTGCCAGCTTCGATGCCTGGAAAATTTTGTTCATGTCCAGGACCGCCACGACCGGGCAGGACTTCGTGGTGGCGGCGGAAGCCTCGGGGACGGGCCCGGCGGCGAGGACCGAAAGGGTCAGGCACGCGACGGCCAGCGTGGAAACGGCGAGCTTGCGGGTGATCAAAGTGCACCTCCATTGCGCCTCAAATGGCGCGACCGTGATAGTGTGATGCCGCAAAGCCCGCCTGTCAACGAGTCGAAGAAAAGTCACGGCAAAGGCAGCAAAAAAAGGGGGCGCCAGGCGCCCCCTCCTTGAGCCGTGAGCAAAATAAGATCAGCGGGCCGAATCCACCATCTCGTCCGCCAGGTTTCCAGCGCCATACATTTTTCTCAGCGCCTCAAGAATCGCCCGCACGTCAACGGCGACGCACCTGGCCTGGTATTCATCGTAAACGAAGGTGTTCGGGTGGCTCTGGGCGTTGCCGTCGAAAACAAGGCCGACCAGCCTCCCTTCGCGGTCAACGACTGGGCTTCCAGAGTTGCCGCCCGTTATGTCTGCGGTGCAGACGAAGTTGAGGGGGGTCTTCAGGTCAATGTCGGCCTGGTGCGCCGCCGTGCGCGGCGGGATGGAAAAGTCCCCTCTGTTTCCAAATCCGTACGCACGGTCAAAAAGGCCATAGAAGGTGGTGAACGGAGGCACGAGCGTCGTGCCCTGAGGGTACCCGGCCACTATGCCGAAGGCTAGCCTCAAAGTGCCGGTCGCATCGGGATAGGTGTCCGTGCCATAAACCGCGAAGCCAGCCTCAGCCACCTTGGTCAGCGCGGCCTCCTCGACGGCTTCGACGTGGTCCCGGTACGCCTTGCGCGTTTCACGCAGCACGGGGTCTATCCTCCGGGCCAGGGCGATCATCGGGTCGCCGCACTTGGCGACCGTCTTGCCTTTGTTTTCGAGAAGCTTTTTTCTATAAACCGGGTCATCCAGTTTCGTCCCGGCGATGATGCTCTTGGCGAGCGCTTCCGGCCGCTGCCCGCCGAGGACGGTTTTGACGAACGGGTCATCAGCCCCGAGCCCTTTGACCATATCTTCAAAGCCGTTGGCCAACATGACCTCTTCGAGATCCTTGTAGACCGGCGACGGGGCCTCGATTCGGCGGATGAGGTCCGGCAGCTCCGCATCGTGGAAGCCTTCGAGCCTCTCCTGGTCCGGCTTTGAAATCTCATCGGCGTATCTCACGATCTGAAGGGCTCCGCCAAGAAGGCCCCGGCCTCCCATGCCCACGTCCATTTTGTAGTGCAGATCCGTTTCGTGGCCGCGGGCCCAGGATATTGCCGCCTCGACTTCTTTCCAGGCGCCGCCGTATTTCTTTGCAAGGCCCGGGTCTTTCTCGACCGCGGCTCGCAGCGCATCTTCCTGCGACTTCTTTTTGGCCATCAGCTCGGGATCCTTGAGGCCGCGAAGTTCTCCCTCGGTGGATTTCAGGCTATTTTCCAGGAAGTAGAGAAAGGTCCTCGCGCGCCTCGCCTCCTCGGGCCCTTTGGCGCTGTAAGCCTTCAAGAGAGACCTCATCTCGGTCATGCGCTCGAGGCGGAACGGCATGGAGACGTCCCGGTCGTATTCGAGCATGGAGAGCGTCTGAAGTCTGTCGGTCCTTCCGGGGTGGCCCGAAACGAAGACCAGGTCACCGTCCTTGGCTCCTTCGAGGTTGACCTTGAGGTAATTCTCGACGTGGGCCGGCTTGCCGTTTTCATAGGCCCGAAGCATCGCCATGTCCAGGTCGTATCGGGGGTAAGTGAAGTTGTCGTCGTCGCCCCCGAAGAAGGCCGCCTGCAGTTCCGGGATGAAGACGAGCCGGACATCGCTGTATTCCTTGTAGCGGTAAAGGGCGTACTGCGCTCCTCCGTAGAGCGTCACGACCTGCCCCTTCAGGCCGGTCTTCTTGAGGCACGCGCCCTCGATGGAGGTTATCCGCTCCTCCTTTTCTTTGCTGGCCTCCGCTGGAGAAGCGCCTGGCTTCACGCCGCTCTCCACTTGGCCAGTCACATCCTCGATCGAATCCAACACCTGGATGGTCATCCCTGGAATGGGCAATTCCTTGTCCCGGCTCTCGGCGACGAAACCGTCCCGGACGTAGTTGTGCTCTGGAGTCGAAAGGCGCTGCGCGGCGCCCAGCGCGACGTGATGGTTCGTGAGAATCAGGCCGTCTTTCGAGACGAAGCTCGCGCTGGCGTAGATGTCAACCGAACTGAGGCGCAAGTGGTCGAGCCACGCCTGGGCCGGCAGGAATCCGTACTTGGACTCCAACTGCTTCACGGGAACGTGGTCGTAGGTCCACATCCCTTCGTCCGCCCTCGCGGGGGCTTGGGCGCAGAGGCTCGCGGCGGCCAGGACCGGAAGGAAGGACCGGTTGAACCGTTTCCAGTTAAACTTGCCAGCTCTCATATTCTCTCCTTATGCACGGGGGGGGAACTCTCCCGAAACAATTAGGTACGATATCGCGCGCCCGTAAGTTTCATCAAAGCAGGCCGCCGAAAAGATTGGGCGGGACTATTGGGAAGCCTGGCAGTGGACGCTTTCGCGCAAAGGACATACATTATTACCGTGGCGCGCTTGCGCGAGAAAGGAGGGGAGGACGATGAGGGCGCGAAATTGGTTCTCGTCGGTTTTGGCGCTGGCAGCCGGGCTCTACCTCGGTTGCTCGGCGGGGCGTGAAGTTCGTGTGGGCGTCGCGGCGCCTCTCTCCGGCCCCGAAGCGAAGACTGGCACGGCAATTCTGAACGGCGCCCAGCTCGCGGCGGACCAGTGCAACGCCGCGGGGGGAGTGCGGGGCAGGCGGGTGGCGATAATCGCGGTGGATGACAAGGATTTGCCCGATGAAGCCGAGCGGGCGGCCACGGAGCTGTGCGGCAAGGGCGTCGCCTTCGTCGCTGGCCACGTTGATTCCGGGTGTTCCCACAGGGCCGCGGCGGTCTACCTGGTGCACAGGGTCGTCATGATCTCGCCTGCGTCCACCTCGCCGGCCTTGACCTGCGCCGGAAACCCATACGTCTTCAGGGTGTGCGGTAGGGACGACCAGCAGGGCAAGCAGGCGGCGCTCTGGTTCGTCAACCACCTTCCCGGCCACAAGGTGGTTGTCGTCCACGACGGCAGCAACTACGGCTGCGGGCTGGCGAGGGAGTTCAGGACCAATTTGGATTTTCTATCCAGCGGCACGGTCCTCTCCTACGAGGCCATATCGAGGGGCCAGGCCGACTTCAGCGCGCTCGTCGCCAAGCTCAAGGCTGACCCTCCGCAGATGGTCTATTTCGGAGGACTGGAGACGGACGGCGCCGCCTTGCTGAAGGCGATCCGGGCCGGAGGCGTGCCATGCGGCTTCATGGCCGGCGACGGATGCTTCGGCGACGAGTTCATAGAGAAAGCTGGCAAGCAGGCGGCCGAAGGAGCGATGGCGACCTTCACCCACGATTTGAGCGGCCGCCCAGCCTACCGGGACTGGCTGCCCGCCTACAAGGAAAAATTCGGCGAGCCTGGACCGTTCGCGGTTTTCGGGTACACCGCGGTTCAAGTTGGACTGAAGGCCTATTCTCAGGCCGTCTATCCGCCAACCTCCGCGACGCTGCGTGACGCGCTCCACAGGCTAACCTTCGACACGCTTTTCGGCCCGCTGAAGTTCGATGACCGCGGAGACCCTAACGAGAACCCTTACACCATGTGGCAGGTGGTTGACGGAAAGTACACCGAAGTGGAATAGCTAGACCTTTCCTGGGGCCGGCGCTTTGAAGAGTGGAAGCGAAGATGGGAGGCCGGTGGCCTCCCATCACTTTTCATTCCTTCGCCGGCGGCCTCTTTATCTGAACCGACAGCTCATCGAGCTGCTTCGGCTCCACTTCCGAAGGGCTCTGGGTCATGAGGCAGAGTCCCGAGGTGGTCTTCGGAAACGGGATGACGTCCCTTATTGATTCGCAACCAAGAAGCAACATTGCCAGCCGGTCGAGTCCAAAGGCTATCCCGCCGTGCGGCGGCGTGCCGTACTTGAAAGCTTCCAGCAGGAAGCCGAACTTTTCCTGCGCCTGCTCGTCGGTAAAGCCTAGCGCCCTGAAGACCTTGCGCTGAACTTTTCCGCTGTGGATCCTTAAAGACCCGCCTCCGATCTCGTTGCCGTCCATGACCAGGTCGTAGGCCTGGGCTTCAACCTTTCGGGGGTCGCTTTCGAGATAATCGAGGTGTTCCTCCCTTGGCATCGTGAAAGGGTGGTGGCGTGCCACCCAGCGGTTCTCGTCCTTGCTCCACTCGAACATAGGAAAACGGTGGACCCAGAGCAGCGCGTGGCGGTTCTCGCCAACAAGGCCCAGCTTGTCCCGGAAATGAAGTCTTAGCGCCGACAAGCATGCGCACGCCGTCTCGTAGTCGGCGGCCACGAAAAGCCCGAGGTCGCCCTCCTTCGCTCCCACGGCCCGAAGCATAGCCGACGCCGCGCCTTCGCCTATGTGCTTGAGCGCCTGGCCGGCAAGCCCCCCGCTCTTGGCCATAAGCGAAACGACCCCCTTGCCGCCGAAAGGCTTGGCAACTTCGTTCAGGGCGTCCAAATCCTTCCTCGAAATGTTGGCCTGCCCGGGCACCGCCAATCCCCTGACGGCCCCTTGCGCTTCCAATACCGACTTGAAGACGCCGAAATTGGTGCCAGCCGCGATCTGGGAGACGGTCCTGAGCTCGAGGCCGAACCTGGTGTCAGGCTTGTCGCAGCCGTACCGCTCCATCGCCTCGGCCCAGGTCAGGGTATCAATAACCCCTGGATCGGGAAGGCCGGCCTCTTGGAAAAGCGCGCGCGTCAGCCTCTCCGCCACGCCCATGACCATCTGCTCGTCGGGGAAGGACATCTCGATGTCAATCTGCGTGAATTCCAGCTGGCGGTCGGCCCTCAGGTCCTCGTCCCTGAAACAGCGCACCACCTGGAAGTAGCGGTCGAAGCCGGCCACCATGCAGAGCTGCTTGAAAAGCTGCGGGGACTGCGGTAGAGCGTAGAAGCTTCCCGCGCGAAGGCGGCTCGGCACTAGAAAATCCCGCGCGCCTTCCGGGGTGGATTTGCCAAGGAAAGGCGTCTCGATCTCGATGAACCCTTCCGAGGAAAGCTGCGCCCGGGCCCGCTGGGTGAGCGCGTGGCGCGCGAGTATCCTCGCGTTCTGGAAGGGACGGCGGAGGTCGAGGTAACGGTACTTGAGCCTCATCTCCTCCGACACGGGAGCGTCGTCCTCGATGGGGAAGGGCGGCGTGGCGGCTTCAGAGAGGACTTCCATCTGGATGACCTCGACCTCGACCGCTCCGGTGGCGAGGTGTGGATTGACGTCCTTCTCTCCCCTCGGCTTGACCACGCCTTCGGCGGCGATGACGAATTCGGGCCTTAGCTCCTTGGCGGCCAGGAAGGTGGCCGGATCGCGGTCCTCTGAGAACACGAGTTGCACGAAGCCGCTCCGGTCCCTCAGGTCAACGAAGACGAGACTTCCAAGGTCCCTTCTCCTGCGGACCCAGCCTTTGAGCACGAGCCTCTTTCCGGCGCCGGCAAGCCTCACCTCGCCACAATAGCAGCTCCTGTCGCCGAGGCTCATCGCGCTCCTCCTTTCAGGACTTTTGTGGCCAGATCATCCGGGGAGAGTGCCTCCTGCTCGCCCGTCTGCAAATCCTTCAGGGTCAGCTTGCCGGCCCTGATCTCGTCCTCGCCGATCAATAGCGCCCAGCGGACGTTCAGCTTGTCAGCGCGCTTCAGCGATGACTTGAAGGAGCGCTCGGCGTGTTCGACGACGACGGCCGCCCCGCGCGAGCGAAGATCCCTCGCCAGGGATATGGCTCGTTGGTAAGTGTCCTCGCCGGACCAGGCAACGTAGACCCGCCCGAGCCGCTCTTCGGGCAGCGGCGGCATCGCCATCAGGAGCCTCTCGACGCCTATCGCCCACCCGAAGCCGGGCGAGTCGGGCCCGCCCAGTTGCTTCAAAAGGCCGTCGTAGCGCCCCCCTCCCAGAAGCGCGTCTTGGGCGCCCAGTACGCTCGAAGTTATCTCGAAGACGGTCCTCACGTAATAGTCTAGCCCCCTGACGAGCCTCGGCTTCAACTGAAAGGCGACGCCCATGAGGCCGAGCAGATATTTCACCTTCTCGTGGTGGGCGCGGCACTCGTCACACAGCCCATCGTCAATCCTCGGGGCTTTGTCGAGCACCGGCTGGCAGGAGGGAACCTTGCAGTCGAGGACCCTCAACGGGTTCGTCTCAAGGCGGCGCTGGCAGTCGGCGCAAAGCTCGGCCTTCTTTTCAAGGAGAGCTCCCCTAAGAAGGCCGACGTAGGCCGGCCGGCAGTTTGGGCAGCCAACGCTGTTCAACTGGACCGTGGCGCCAAGGATGCCCGCGGATGAAAGCAAATCGGCCGCCAAGGCAATCGTCTCGGCGTCGCTTCCAGGAGCGGCATCTCCCACGACCTCGGCGCCTATCTGGTGAAATTGGCGGTAGCGCCCCTTCTGGGGCCTTTCGTAGCGAAACTGCGGCCCGATGTAATAAAGGCGGGCATGGGCAGACGATTCGCAGAGGCGGTGTTCGACGAGCGCCCGCATCACGCCGGCGGTGTTCTCTGGCCTCATCGTCAGGCTGCGCCCTTTTCTGTCTGGGAAGGTGTACATCTCTTTGGTTACGATGTCGGTCTCGCCGCCTATGCCTCGAACGAAAAGCTCCGTAGGTTCCAAAACGGGCGTGCGAATTTCGAAGAAGCCGTACAGTTCAAAAAGCTCGCGCGCCACGGTTTCAAGTTTCTGCCAGCGAAGGACGTCTGGGAAGAGTATGTCCTGAGTTCCTTTAACCGCGGTGATCATATCCGCCTCCCGTGGGGGTAAACTATACCATACCGCGACGGCCCGAAGGTAAGACGGGGGCCAGCAATTACGGAGTTGGACCTTTGGTTCCCGGCGGTGGTAGGATTGAGGCGGAGGGCTTTTTTCATGAGCAGGAAAGAAAAGAAGGAGCGCCAGTACCAGAGGGAGACCAGGCTGATCCACGGCAAGTTCCACTCTCCCCATTGGGACTATAAGGACCACATGGTCCCGCCCATTTCATCCAGCGCGGCCTACAGGCTAGAAAGCGCCGAGCGCGGGGCCCAGGGCTTCATAGCCTTCGCCAACCCGGAGTTCGACCGCCACAAAGAGCCGCCCATTCTCATCTACGACAGGCTCGAAGAGCCAAGCCGCTCGATGCTTGAAGACAATCTGGCGGAGGTCGAGGAGGGAGACTGCGCGGTGGCTTTCGCCACCGGGATGGCTGCCATAAGCGCGGCTCTTGGAGTTCTTCTCAAGGCGGGCGATACGCTCGTCGCCCACCACACGCTTTACGGATGCACCTACTCCCTGTTCACGAGGTGGCTGCCGCGGTTCGGGGTCAACGTCAAGATGACCGACCTGAAAGAGCCAGGCGCGCTTGAGAAGGCCCTGGACGACAATACGAGGGCCGTCTATTTTGAGACCCCTACCAATCCAACGCTTGAATTGATAGACATCCAGGCCGTTCGCCGCATCGTTGACAAGGCCAACGCGGGAAGGGACCCCTCCAAAAAGGCCTACGTGATCGTGGACAACACCTTCGCCACGCCCTACTGCCAGCGGCCGATCGCCGTCGGGGCGGACGTCGTCTGCCACTCCCTCACGAAGAACATCGGCGGCTTCGGGACCGACATGGGCGGCGCGTGGATAGGCCCTTCCTCCCTTGAAAGCGACGTTTTGATGTACAGGAAGGATTTCGGGGCGCCCCTAAGCTCCAAGTCGGCCTGGCCGCCGCTGGTTTACGGCTTGCCCACCTTGGCCCTAAGGACCCGCCGCCAGATGGAGACGGCCATGAAGGTGGCCAGATTCCTTGAGGGCAATCCGGTTGTTGCCAGCGTGCGCTATCCGGGCCTCCCTAGCCACCCGCAGCACCAGCTCGCCACGAAGCAGATGCTCGACGCGGACGGGGCTTTCGCCCCTGGCATCATGATCTATTTCGTCCTCAAGGGTTCTCCGGAAGAGGCTCGCGAGACGGGCCGGAAGGTGATGAACCACATCGCCGACCACGCGCTGAGCCTCACGCTTGCGGTCTCACTGGGGAACATCCGCACACTGATAGAGCACCCCGCCTCCATGACTCACGCGCCTTTACCCGTGGCCGCGCAGTTGGAAGCCGGCATTGACCCGGGTGGAATACGCATCAGCATCGGGCTCGAGGCGCCGCAGGACATCATGTCCGACCTCGAGGAGGCTTTCAGCGCGGCGGCCCGCTGACGCAAGCGCGGCGCGCGAAAAGGCGGAGGCGCTAGACTAGGCGGAAGACGGCATGAGGCGGCTAGGAGGCACCGTACCGTGAAGCGCTTCTGGCGCTGGTCGAGCGCCGGTTTCGTCCAAGGTGAGGCGCCGGAGAAAGTTCAGCGCCTCGTAGGCTCGAGCGGCGATCTTCGCCGCCACGATTCATTTCTTATCCTCCCCCCGCTGTGGGACCACCACGGCCACCTACTCCAGCTCGGCGCCTTGAACGAAGAAATTGACCTCAGGGGCGCAAAGACGGTTGGCGAGGCGCTCGCCCTCGTGCGATCGAAGGCGGCATCATCCGCTGGCAGGAACGAATGGCTTCTCGGATTTGGATGGGACCAAAACCTCTGGGGCGGAACCTTTCCTCACCGGCGGGAACTGGACGAGGCCGCCGGAGGGCGCCCGGCTTATCTTCGGCGGGTGGACGGCCACGCGGCCTGGATGAATTCCGTGGCGCTGTCGGTTGCACGACTCGGCGGGAACAGCCCCGACCCGGCGGGCGGGCGGCTGATGCGCGACGGCGGAGGCCTGACGGGAATAATAATGGACAACGCCATGGTGGTTGCCGAGGCGGCGATTCCAGCTATATCGAGCGAGGGCATTAAGCGCCGGGCCTTGGCGGCTCTTGGCGAGCTTGAAAGGGCTGGGCTCAGCGGCGCGACCGACATGGGCCTGCGCGCTGAAGAATCCGGACTTCTGGCGGACCTCGACCATGAGGGAAAACTTCCTATTCCGGTTCGCGCCTTTTTGAACCAGGATCCGCTGAACTGGAAGAACGAATGGGGCTTTCGCGGAGAGGCCTTTCGCGTCGAGGGGGCCAAGCTTTTCGCGGATGGTTCGCTGGGCAGCCGAACCGCCGCGCTTTCAGGTGGCTACGATGACGCCGCGGGCAACAACGGGCTGCTACTGTTGCCGGCCGGCGCCATTCGAGAGCGGCTGGCCGCCGCGCATAGCCACGGAATATCCGTGGCCGTCCACGTCATTGGCGACGAAGCGCTGGAAGCGCTCCTTGAGGCGATGGAGCACCCCGGCAATTTGCCGCCGGTAAGGGCCGAGCACCTGCAAGTGGCGAGCAGTTCCCAGCTTGAACGGTTGAGCCGGCTCCGCCTGGCCGCGTCGGTTCAGCCCTGCCACTGGCTCAGCGACAAAGGCTGGGCTCCGCGCCGCCTGGGCGAAAAGAGGATGGCTTGGGCCTACCGCCTGGGCAGCTTGGCCAAAGCCGGGCTGCCTTTGTTGGCGGGGACCGATTTCCCGATCGAGCCTCCAGATCCGTGCCGGACGATCTTCAGCGCCCTCGCCAGAGATGAAAATGAGCGGCTCTCGTTTGGCGAAGTCATGGCTTCGATGCGCCCTCCGGAAGGAGCGGTCACGCCGGAAGCCGTGACGCTTGTTGCGGGGGCGGCGCCTGGCGACCTCGGCGACCCGGAGAGGATATTAAGCTGGGATCTGAAGCGAGTTTCCGCGGGAGTCATGGCTTGAGAGAAATTCCCAAGTGTGAAATCGAGATGTTTAAAGAGTGGCTCTGGCGGGAAACGGGCCTTCACGGCGCCGGCTACCGCGACGCCTTTCTCTCAAGGCGCATTCAGCCCAGATTGGAGGCTCACGGTTTCCATAACGTGGCTGACTACCTGAAGGCATTGAAGGGATGGGCGTCCGAAAAGGAGATGCTGCTCAGCCGGATTCTGGTTCCGACGACGGAGTTCATGAGAAATCTCGAAGTCTGGGCATCGCTGGGCCGGTTTCTGCGCGAGGCTCCCTTCAAGGAGCCGCTTCGCCTTGCCAGTGCCCCATGTTCGACCGGCGAAGAGGCTTTCAGCGCCGCGATCCTCCTCGATCAAATCGGGCGCAAGGGCTTTGTCGTCGCGGCCGACAGGTCGCCCAAAGCGCTGGCACGCCTGGCCGAGGGACGTTATCCCGAGAAGGCCCTGGAGAAATTGGACAAAAGCGTAGTTTCAAGGTATTTTAAGGTTGAGAATGGCTGGGCCGGGCCGGTTTCGAGGGTCCGCCGGAGAGTCCTGCCGCTCCTGTGGGACCTTGGCCAGGGAATGCCGGGGCGGGGCTTTCACGCTTTGTTGGTGAGGAACATTTTCATCTACCTAACCGAGGAGGCGCAGGAGCGAATGGTCATGGCGGCGGAAAAGGCTCTCGTGCCAGGCGGGCTCATGGTTCTGGGGCGCGTCGAGCGGATACCGCAGGGCCGTCGTGGATGGGAGCGGGCCGACGGGGAGTGCCGCATTTACCGCTGGAAAGGAACGGGCGATGAAACTTAAACTGGGCCTATGGTTTGTCCTCGCGGTTTTCATTCCGATCGTGATCAACATCGGCGTCCAGAAGCTTACATCGGCCAGCGAATCGCAGGCGATGTGGCTCAACATATTCACCGGGCTCCTGGTGGCCGGAGTCTTCGCCCTCCTCGTGGCCGGCCTCCTGACGAAAGAGCTTCGCTCGCTTGCGGATGCGGCGGCACAGGTGGCCGAAGGCGACCTGTCGAAGCAGGTCGTGGTCAGGACCAGCGACGAGGTCGGGCAGCTCGCGGAATCCCTCAGGGTGATGATGGCCAACCTGCGCGAGATCGTCAGCCAGGTGCAGCGCAGCACGGCCGCCATGTACGACGCGGTCCAGAACTTGAGCGTCTCGACGTCCGAGGTCAGCGCCTCCAGCGCCGAGGTCGCCGGCAACGTCCAGAACATAGCCAGGGGCGCCGAAAGTCAGGCGAAGAGCGTCGAGCAATCAGCGAGCCTGAGCCAGCGGGTCAGTTCGTCCGCCGCGGCCGTGGCCCAGCAGAGCCAGAACACCGAGGACCAGGCGATAGAGTCGGAGCGGCAGTCGAAGGAGGGCGCCGAGGCGGCCGGCCAGGCAAGCCGTGCCATGGACGTGATCCTTTCCCACGTCGAAGAGACCTCTTCGCAGATACAGACGTTCAAGGAGCACTCTCAGGAGATCAACGTCCTCGTCGAGAGCATTACCGCGGTCAGCCACCAGACGCACATCCTGGCGCTGAACGCCACCATAGAAGCGGCCCGTGCCGGGGACGCCGGGCGCGGCTTCGCCGTCGTCGCCGAGGAGGTGCGCCGCCTGGCCGAGACGACGCGCGACCTCGCCTCGCAGATAGCCAGGCTTGCACAGGACACGGCGTCGCGCACTCAGGGCGCGGCGGCGAGAATCGAGGCCTCTCGCGAGGCGGCCCGCTCGGGCCAGGAAAAGACTCGCGCCGTGAACCTTGCGCTGGGCCGCATCAACGAAGGCATGACCAAGACGCGGGAAGCCGTCCGGGTGATCGCGAGGGAATCGGCGATGCAGGCGGAGGCCGCTTCGGCGCTGATGCGGGCCATCGAGGAAATACAAAGGGTCGCCACCGAGAACGCCGCCGGCAGCGAGGAGCTTTCGGCCGCCACCGAGGAGATAACCGCGAGCATGGAGGAGACCAGTTCCGGCGCGAAGTCGTTGCTGGAACAGGCCAACCGGCTAAGAGGCCTCGTGGAGAAATTCAGGCTTTAGGGACAGCGCAATGCAAGAGCTAGTTATCGCCAGGAGCGGCGACAGAACCTTCGGCATTCCCTCCTCGGAGGTGGCCGAAATTTTCGCCCCGCGGGCCGTGACTCCACTTCCCGAGCCGGTTCCCCACTTTGCCGGCACCCTTTTCAGGATGGGCAGGCTCATTACAATCGTGGATGCCTCTTCGCTCATATCGGGCCAGGGGATGGGCAACGAAACGCCTCGGTTGCTGGCCAGGCTTGGCGCCCCCAAGGAAAACATCGCCTTCGCGGTGGACGCCGTTGACGCGGTAGTTCCCTACAACGAGCTGGACCTGAAGGACGAGGCTTCCGGGGAGCTATGGTCCGGCCTTTATCCCATGGGGGAACAGTGGGTTTCGGTATTGAACGTCAAGGCCGCCTGCGCGATGCTGGAGAGCGCGGTGGCCGACGGGCAGGCTTGGGGACGTTCCCAAAGGAGGATCAATGCCGGCTAAGGTGCTCATCGTTGACGACGCCATGTTCATGCGCGCCATGATCAGGGACATCCTCGTGAATTCAGGGCGCTACGACGTCGCTGGAGAGGCGGCAAACGGGGAGGAGGCGGTGGCGCAGTACCGCGCGCTGAGGCCGGACCTCGTAACCATGGATATCGTAATGCCGCAGATGGACGGCATAGAGGCGTGCAAGGAAATCCTGAAGCTGGACGCCAAGGCGAAAGTGGTTATGTGCTCGGCGCTCGGCCAGGAGGCTCTCGTAATCGAATCCATCGCCGCCGGTGCCAAGGACTTCGTGGTGAAGCCGTTCTCGGCTGAAAAGGTCCTCAAAGTGATTGACACGGTGGCTTCGGGCTGAAGCCTTGGACCTCTCCAAGTACCTTGACCTTTATTTGAGCGACGGCCGCGACCACCTCGGGGCCATGCGCGCCCTGATCTCTTCCAAGCCTTCAAGCCAGGAAAAAGTCAACGACCTCTTCCGTCACGCCCATTCGGTGAAGGGCATGGCGGCGTCAATGGGGTTCGACAAGACGGCCGCGCTGGCTCACGCCATGGAGGACCTTTTCTCGGCATGGCGGCGGGGCGCGGCAGCCACCGGGCAATCCATCGCGGTCTGCTCGAAGGCCCTCGATTTGATGGAGGCCCAGATGGACTCCGTCGCGGCGACGGGGGGGGAGACGGCCGGCGATGGCGGGGCGAAGGAGTGCTCCCTGGCGCTCAAAAGGGAGGCGGACGATTCCGCTTCCAGCGAGGCGCCGGCGGCGGAAGCCCCAAGGAACGAGCCCTCCGCCGTTCCAGCAGGCAAATCTTCGGAGGCCGGCGAAAGCGAGGCGCCCACTCGCTCGAGCGGCGGCCCCGGCGCCGTAATCCGCGTCTCGATTGACGCGGCCTCCGCGTTGCCCGCGGCGCGCCTTTTGGTCGTCTCGCAGTACCTCGAAAAGGCTTTCGGATCGTGCGTGATGGAGCCGGGGCTGAAGGAGATTCAATCGGGCAATTTGAAACAGGCAAGGTTCGTTGTCCCCCTGATTGACGGCATAAAGGAAAAAATCAGGCCGCTCAGGGGGCTGCCTGAAGTTAGCGGCGTGGAACTGGAGACCCGGCAGGCGGCCGCCCAAGCCGCGTCTTCGGACGGTTTGGCGGCCGGCGTGAAAATCAGCCCGAAGGAACTGGACGCATTCCTCTCCAACGCGGCGGGGCTTCTCCACCACCTCAATTTTCTTGAGGCTGGGCTTTCGCGCGAGGAAAAGCGCCGCCACCGGTTCTGGCTGGAGCGCCACCGCGCCATGCTGGGGCAACTGTTCGGACAGGTCCTCGAAGCGCGCCTCGTTTCATTCTCCCTGGTGACGGAGAGGCTCGCGCGCCTCGTCAGGGATTTGAGCGGGAAAACCGGCAAAGCTCTCAACTTCAAGATAGAGGGCGGTGGCGAGGAAGTGGACCGGGCGCTTTTGGACCGGCTGGCCGACCCGCTCTCCCACCTTCTCCGGAACGCCGCCGACCACGGAATCGAAAGCGCCTCCGAGCGCTCCGCCTCGGGCAAGGCGCCCGAGGGCACGCTCTCGCTGGAAATCAGGAGGGACGGCGAGGCGCTCCTCGTGAGCGTCAGCGACGACGGGAGAGGCCTGGACGCCGAGGCGGTCGGGAGGGCGGCGGTCGAGCGCGGCCTGATCACCGCCGCGGAGGCGGCGCGGCTTCCGAGAGAGCGAATGCTCGAGCTGATAACCCTGCCAGCTTTTTCGACACGCAGCAGCGTCTCTGAGATCAGCGGCCGCGGGGTCGGAATGGATGTCGTGAGAAACGCCGCGGAGGCGCTCGGCGGCGGATTGGAGATGGATTCGGTTCCCGGCAAAGGCACGCGGTTCACTCTCGTCATACCGAGCGCGGCCACGCTCACGCAAATTCTCGTCTTCGGATGGCCGGACCTGCCGCGCTTCGGCATACCGGCTTCCCAAGTGCGCCACATCTATCCGCTGGGCGCCTACCCGCTTGTCTGGGCCGGCGCCAGGCGCTGCTTGCAAGACGGCGAGACGCTCATTCCGGTCCTGCCGTGGCGGCTCGGGGCCGTCGGAAAAGAAGGGTGCGGCCTGGCCGTGGCAGGGCCTTCGGGAGAAAGGGTGATCCTCGTCTCCGAGGTCTTCGAGAGCGAGCGGGTGGTCATTCATCCCTGGGGCTCTCCATTGAACCAGATCAGGCACTGGGTCGGCGGGGCGCTGCTCTCGAGCGGAGAAATAGCTTACGTCGTTGACGGAAGGGCGCTATGCCGCGACGAGGAACACGAGGGCGCCAAGGAGGAGTCGAATGTTCCGGCACCTCGGTGAGAAAGAGCTCGACGCCCTGCGCGAAATCAGCAACATCGGGGCCGGCAACGCGGTGACGGCGCTCCACCAGATGACGCAGCGGGTGATCCTTCTGGAGGTGCCCGAGGTCAAGCTCGTCCCCTTTTCGAATGTCGTGGGCGCGCTTGGCGGTCCCGAAGAAGAGGTCGTCGGCCTCTTCTTTCGGGTATTCGGCGGCTCAAGAGGCAACATGCTCGTCGTGATGCCCAGGGCGTCGGCCGAACAGATCCTGAGAATCCTATTCAACGGCCACGGTCCCAAAAAACCGCTCGGTGAAATGGAAATCAGCGCGCTAAAGGAGGTCGCCAACATCCTGACCTCGTCGTACCTGGGCGCGGTCTCGACCATCCTGAAAATTCCTCTCGTGCCCTCGATTCCCGCGTTTTCAATGGACATGGCGCAGGCGGTCGTGGACCTTCTCCTCATCGAACTTTGCGAGGTCACCCACGAGGCGCTCGTGATTCAGACCGACTTCAAGACGAGGGACGGTTCCTTCAGCGGGCACTTCTTTCTCCTTCCAGACCCCGCGCACGTCGGGGCGATCATCGAGGCCATCAAGGCGACTTGATGAAGGCGTACGACCATTTTTTATATGGCTTCGCTATCGCGGGCTTCACGGCGCTCGTGACGGTCTCCGCATTTCTCGCTCCGAATCCTTCCGGCGTGGGGACGCATACCGAGCTGCACCTTCCGCCCTGCGGGTTCTGGGCCGCCTTCCACAAGCCGTGTCCCTCTTGCGGAATGACGACCTCCTGGGCGCTGATCATGCATGGAAGGCCGCTTCGCGCCGTGAAGACCCAGCCCGCTGGCGCGGCGGTCTTCCTCGCCGCCCTCGGCTGGTGGCTCTACCTCCCCTGGGCCTGGCGGAAGGGGCGGCCTTTCTCGCGCCTGTTCGAGATGAAGGCGGCGCTATTCACCCCCGCCGCCCTGATCGTGATCATCTTGGGCGTCTGGGCGTGGCGGCTCGAAGCGGGCTGGTGAGACGGGCTACATCTTCGCCAGTATCGCGTCCGTCATCTGCTGGGTGGTCGCGGCGCCCTTCTCGAAGACTTTCGGGCCGCCCGGAATCCTCAGCATGTCGTAGGTTCTGACCTTCCCCTCTTTGACCACGGCGGCTACGGCGCCGCGAATCTTGTCGCCCTTTTCTTTTTCTCCAACGTGGTCGCAAAGCATCGCCGCGCTGAGGATCATGGCGATCGGGTTGACTATGGACGGGCTCAGCTTCTCGTATTTCGGCGCCGAGCCGTGGGTCGGCTCGAAGACGGCGTACCGTTTGCCGATGTTGCCGGAGCAAGCGAAGCCCAGGCCGCCCACCAGCCCGGCGAGCGCGTCGGAGAGTATGTCCCCGAAAAGGTTCTCGGAGACGAAGACGCCGAAATCCTCCGGGTTCTTGGTCAGCCACATCATTATGGCGTCAATGTTCACCGACTGAAGCCAGAGGCCGGAGTACTCCTTGGCGATAACCTTCGCCTCCTCCTCGAACATGCCGGATGTTTCCCTGAGAACGTTGGGCTTCTCGGCCACCGTGACGCTCTTGTAGCCGAATTTTTTGGCGTACTCGAAGGCCTCCCGGATAACGCGGCGCGTGCTCTCGCGAGTGACGATGCGGCTCGAAATGGCCAGGTCCTCCCCGGCCACCTCCTGGAAAGCCTTAAACTTAGGGTGTGTCGCGAAAGCTTCGCGCACGGCCTTTGGAGGATTGGTCCACTCAACGCCGGAGTACGAGCCTTCGGTTCCCTGCCTGAAGATCACCGCGTCAATGTTCGGCTCCTCGAAACCGCCCTCCTTTTTGCGGATGAAGTTGAGCGGGTTGCCTGGAAAGGAGCGGCACGGCCTGACGCAGAGGTCGAGGCCGAAGAGCTGGCGCATGGTGACGATCGGGCTGAAGTAGCTGTAACCCTTTCCCCTCAAGCCCGGGCCAAGCTCCGCCTCCGCTTCTTTCTTCGGCTTGGAGGTGATGGCGCCAAAAAGGCCGAGCTTGTGTTTCTCTATAAGCTTGATCGTCCTGTCCGGCAGTGCGTTGCCTTCGCTGCACCAAAAGTCCCAGCCAATATCGCCGTGCACGTAGTCGGCCTTGAGCCCGGCCTTTTCCAGCACCCTTATGGACTCAGGCAAAACGGTCTTTCCGATTCCATCTCCAGGCATCGTCACTATCGTCAGGCTCGCCATATTCCCTCCTCTTTCATGCCCCCTCCATCGTCCATGGGGGCTCAAGCGGGGAATTTTATGGGAGGGCCGCCGGAAGGTCAAGCCCGCGGCCGCCGGCGGCTTTAAGCGCTCCGCGGGATTTCGTGGTAAAATCGCGCGAGCGGCGGAAAACGGCGAAAGCCGGGCCGCTCGGAGAATGGCTTGATGGATTTACCAGAGGAGCCTTCGGGCTTTATGGAGGCGGCTCCCAAGAAAGAGGGCTTCTCAAGCGCCCTCAAATCGCTCGTCTTCGGCAAGCCCAGGAATCTTAGAGACCCTCAGGTTTTTCATAAGCTGGCCCTGGTAGCCTTCCTGGCGTGGGTCGGGCTCGGCGCCGACGGCCTTAGCTCGTCTTCGTACGGGCCTGACGAGGCGTTTCGCGCCATCATCGGCCACGAATACCTGGCCGTCTTTCTCGCGCTGCTAACCGCGATCACCGTCCTGATGCTGTCAATCTCTTACAGCCACGTCGTCGAGCACTTTCCGAGCGGCGGGGGCGGCTACCTGGTCGCCACGAAGCTTCTAGGGCCGACGGCCGGAGTGGTGTCGGGTTCGGCGCTCGTCGTTGACTACGTGCTGACGATAACCGTTTCGGTCTGCTCCGGCGTGGAGGCGATCCTGAGCTTCCTGCCGCTGGGTGCTCATGCTTACAGGCTTCCCCTGGAGCTCGGCGTGCTCTTTCTGCTACTGATTTTGAACTTGAGGGGCGTCAAAGAGTCCATCAAGATTCTGCTGCCCATTTTTCTCGTCTTCCTGGCGACGCACCTGCTCCTGATCACCTACGGCATTTTCGCCCACGCCGGCCGCCTGCCGGAGATCGCCAGCGACACTCATGCAAGGCTGACGGCCGACCTTGGGACGCTCGGCTGGTGGGCGCTGCTCTTGATCTTCCTGAAGGCCTATTCGCTTGGCGGCGGAACCTACACCGGCATCGAGGCCGTCTCCAATGGCATCCAGATTCTGAAGGAGCCGAGGGTTGCGACGGCGAAGAGGACGATGGCCTACATGGCCGGCTCGCTGATCTTCACGGCCGCCGGAATCCTCGCGTGCTATCTTCTATGGAAAGCCGTCCCCCAAGAAGGCAAGACGATGAACGCGGTGCTGCTCGAGAGGGTGTTCGGCTCGTGGCAGATGGGCGGCTGGCACGTTGGCCTCTGGCTTGTCGTCATAACGCTAGTCTCGGAAGGCGCGCTCCTCTTCGTGGCGGCGCAGGCCGGCTTCATTGACGGGCCAAGGGTTCTCGCGAACATGGCGATGGACTCGTTCGCGCCCCACCGCTTCGCCAACCTCTCCGAGCGCCTCGTCGCCCGAAACGGGATAGTGCTGATGGCAGCGGCCGCCGCCCTGGTGATGCTCTACACAAAGGGACAGGTTTTCATGCTCGTCGTCCTCTATTCCATCAACGTCTTTCTGACATTCAGCCTGACGCAGCTCGGCATGAGCAGATTCTGGGTCCGGGAGCGCCGATCGAAACCGGGCTGGTGGAAGAACCTCGCGCTCCACGGCGCGACGTTTCTCCTGTGCGCCGTGATTCTCGTGGTGACGACGCTCGAAAAATTCGAGGAGGGCGGCTGGCTGACCCTCGCCATCACGGCGTCGCTGATAACCGCGTGCCTCCTGATCAAGCGCCACTACGAGGGAATCCGCTCTCAGATCAAGCAGTTGGACACGATCCTCACCCAGATTCCCTCCTCGGCTCCGCCCGCCGCCGAAACAGAGCCAATCGCCCCCGGTCAGCCGGTGGCCGCGCTCCTGGTTTCCGGGTACGGCGGGCTGGGCATCCATTCTCTCTTGAACATCATGCGGCTCTTCCCCGGCTATTACAGAAACGTCATTTTTCTTTCAGTCGGAGCGGTTGATTCCGGAGCCTTCAAGGGACACGACGAGCTTGAACGCCTCGAAAAGAGCACGGAGGCGAACCTCCAGCGTTACGTGGACCTGGCCAGAAACATGGGGCTTAGAGCCCAATACAGATACCGAATCGGGACCGACGTCCTGCAGGAAGCCGAATCGCTTTGCGGCGAAATAGGCCGGGAGTTTCCCAAGGCCGTTTTCTTCCTCGGCAAGCTGGTCTTCGCCCAGGAGAAGTTCTACTACCGGCTGCTCCACAACGACACCGCCTTCGCCATCCAGAAGAGGCTCCAGTTCAGCGGCTTGATGACGGTCATCCTGCCCATTAGGATGAGGATATAGTGGCCAAGCCTTTTCCGGAGGGCGCTCGATGAATCCAAGACCGTGGTCGCATTTCGCCGCCGCGAGCGTAGTTTTGGCGGGCGCGCCTCTCGCTTCTCTCGCGGCCGCCAAGGTTCTGCCGGAGGGCGTTGGGCACGAGGTCACGCCGCTTGAGGTGATTATCAGGGCTGCCTTGATCGTCTGGGCCGTATTTCTTCTCGCCTTCGGGCGAAGGTACGAGCGGCTGGCCGCCGGGACATTTTTTCTTCTGGCGCCGCTGGCAGTTGCGTGGCTGGCGTTGAGCCGGTCGAGCTATGGAGCGGTTCTCGTGGCGGCCTACGCCGTTTACGCCGCGGGTATGCTCGTTTTGGCCTTTGTTCCGAGACTGGCAATGGCCGTGGCCTGCCTGTGGCCGCTGGCCGGCGTTTACGCCGCGCACATCTATTTCACCGGCTCGTTTCACGTAAGCTGGACGCTTTTCTTCTGCCTCCTGGCCGCGGGCGCCGCGCTTGGAGCGCTCCTGCCCAAGGCCGCCACCGTAGTAACAGGAAGCGCCACCGGAGCGCTGCTGATATTGCTCGCCTCTCCGTGGGAGCTTGGCTTCTGGGGCCTCATTACCGCTTTCTGCGCCGGCATCATCTGGCAGGCCGCCGCACTTCCAGCCGTTTTTCCGGACCGCTCCGGATTCGGGGAGATTTCGGCTTCGCCGTTGCTGGCCAAGAGGCTTCACTGGTTCGGGTCGCTGAAGGCCGGCGCCGTCGTGATGATCGTTGGAGCCGTGCTCGTCTCGCTCGCCGCTCCACGGATCAAGCCTCTTACCGCGAGCCAGAAGGAGCGCGCCGGCACGCTCGAAAAGGAGGGGGTGCTCTCGCGCCCAGGCCTCCTCTTGTCGCCTGCCGACTCCTTCTACCTGGGCGGAAGGCCGGTAGCCATCGCGCTCGTTGGAAAGAGCGGGAGCTTCCTGAACCGGATGCTCCTGCCGGTCACGGGCCGCGATCCCTCCCCGGAGATTCACCGCCTGCGCGCCATCAAGTCGCCCCAGGAGCTTGAGATTATGCGGCGCGCCGCCGCAATTACCTCCAAGGCGTTCGAGGCAGTCGCCCCTATGATCAAGCCCGGCGTGAACGAGAATGAGGTCGAGCGGGCAATACTGGCCTCTTTCGCGGCAAACGGCGCCAACGGAATCGCGTTTCCGTGCATCGTCGGCTCGGGCCATAACGCCACCTTGCCCCACTACATGGCCAACGACGCAGTAATGAAAGACGGGCTCGTGGTCATTGACATCGGTTGCGCCCTCGACGGTTACTCCTCAGACATGACGAGGACCTTCCCCGTCAACGGACGTTACACCGAGGCGGAAAAGAAACTGCTTGAAGTGCTGGTCCAAGCCGGAGACGCGGCGCGGGCAAAGCTTGAGGCGGGCGCCTCTTACGGCTCCCTGGACAAGGCGGCCCGCGAAGTCATAACGAAAGCGGGGTTCGGCCCCTACTTCAATCATTACCTCGGCCACCCCGTGGGTCTCGACGTCCACGACCCTTACCGGGACAGGCTCGAGGCGGGAATGGTCGTCACCATCGAGCCCGGCATCTACATCCCCGCGGGCTCGCCAGTGGACAAGGCTTACTGGAACCTCGGCGCGAGGATCGAGGACAGCTACATCGTCACCGGCGAGGGCTACGAGGAGATCACCTCTTTCCCGAAAATCCCGCCGGAGCAGCCGAATGCGAATCAAAAGTAGAAAGCCCCCTTCGTTCCGTTGAACCGCCGCCGCCCTTTACAAAGCGAGGCAGGGGGGGATACTTTGCTTGCCGGGCGGGTTGCGTTCTTGAAGGGAGCGCGAGGTAAAGCGCGGAAGGCTAGCTGGGAGGGAAGGAATGACAAAGAGGAACGGCAAAGAGGCGGCGTGTTTTTGGCTATGGTTTGGGTTGTTGCTGGCCGGCGGGATTACCCCCCTCTTCGCGCAATATCCGAGCAGCAGTAGTCTAATCCCCAGCGCACCTACGGCGGTCCGTCCTGGCCAATGCGCGCCGGCCAGTAAGCCAGCAAAAGCTGATTTCTGCATAGGGTGCTACGACGCGAGCAATGGCGACTGGCTGAATTGCGAGACTCAATTCGCGAGCTACTTTGACTCTCCCTCCCCAGATAATCTTTACTGGACTGGGGGCCATTCTCACTCGGATTCGGCTCGGCCTCTCGGCCAAATGACCTGCGACGCCATGGACACGCACGATGGCGCGTACACGCAACTTAGCGGCTATACCCGCGGCAATGAGTGGCCGGTCATCAAAACCATGCCTGAGGTGAGCGGTATTATAACCGTCTTTGCCAGTTACGTCGCCCCCTGGAACTACTACTGCATCCCCAGCGGAATATTCAGTTGTGACCCAAACGATATCAGGGTCGCCCGGGGATACTTTGGTTTTGATATCGGCAGCGGCGGTTTCGCTGAATTGCCGTCGTGGCCGGAAGTGTACGTTCGTTGTGGCATGACAGCCGGATGTTTGTGCGACAATGTCAGTCCAAATCATCCAAGCGCCTTCTTTGGAACTCCGGAGATGATCGCGGCGGTCCAGGACTTGGCGGTACGGTTTCAGGCAGCTTACCCCAATTTGCGCCTGCGCATCACTGATATGAGTTTGCCTAGGGGCGGGCTGTTCGATATCAACGAAAACTGGGTAACGCCACACTGCCGCCATCGCACGGGAACATCAGTGGACGTGAGCAAGGATGCTCTGACGGTTACCAACCCACGAAGTGTGCCGGTTAACATCAAGGTACTGGTCCGATTGGCCAAACTATGTCACATGGGGCGCATACCGGAAGGCCCAGTTCACTTTGAATTAGGTTATAAGGGGGCTTAAATGAAAGACATCAAATTAGGCCTTGCAATTAGGATCGGCACCTCAGTCATAGGCATGTGGTTCGCCTGCGCCAGCATCGCGCAACAGCCTCCCCCCCGTTTTTGATGGCGTTACCTTGGCCTCCCAGGTTCAGTATGATGGTTCCTCGTACACTTATGATTATACCATTATCAACCCATCGTCGAACTCGCTGTATGTTTGGGGGCTCCAACTCGACTTGGCTGGTTCAATTACCCCGGATGCCCAACTTAGCGCGCCGTCTGGATGGATTGCGAACATTGGGCCGTTCCAGGGAAAAGATCCTCGCTATGCCGACTGGGGGGCTGGCGATGACGCTGATCCACAAACTATTCCTGGCTCTACGATATCAGGACTGGCCTTGTCGTCGTCAATTCTTCCCAGTATACGGAAAGCGACGGTGGATCCATGGATTGACGACTACATGGATGCGCTGTACCAATACAGACAGAGTCAGGGCCAGGAGCTTCTTGACGACGAAATCTGGCAGATAGAGGGAAGCTACAAGCGGCTTTTCTCCACTCTCGGCCCTCTCGGCGTTCAGCCTGGTTCTTTTGAGCACTGGGACGTTTTTCTTTCGGACGTTGCGAAGGCGGGTCAGTTGGGGTGGATTTCGGACGCGGCGCTTCTTTCGGGGATACAGTCCAACCTTCAGGCGGCGCGGCAGGCGGCGGTGGCACAGGACGCGGCTGCGACGAATGCGAAGCTCCAGGCGGTGATTGACGCGATTTCGGCTTCAACGCCAAGCCAGCGAACCAACGAGGGTTACGCGCTCGTCTATTACAACGCCAAGTATCTCCAGCAGAACATCCCCTGGCCATGCGAGCCGAAACTCACGGCTATTCCCGCAAGCGCGACTCACGCCGTTGGGGAAACGCACACCGTTACCGCCACGCTCATCAACGTAGCGACGGCCCTTCCCATCGCCAACAATGCCCTCTACTTCCAAGTGACGGATGGGCCCAATGCCGGGCTTGTTTTCCAAGCGCAGACGGACGCCAACGGCAAGGCCGCCTTTTCGTACATTGGGACAACCGTTGGCACCGATACGATTATCGTCCACACGCCATACGGCTCGATCAAGGGCGGCCCCACGGCGGCGGCATCAAAAACAAAGGCCGTGGTTTCAAAGGCGGGTAGAAAGGTTCCCGCTCCCGCCTCCATCACCGATTGCACAGCTTGGGACACGAGCGCCGAACCTGTCCATGTCACGTGGGCGGGGGGGCCCGACCTGGCAGTGCCTCTCTTCGTGCCGCCCATGCTCATCTCCTCGCCAGGCAAAACCTTCTACATCACGGAGAAGACGAAAAATACCGGCAATTTGCCCGCCGGTCCGAGCGTGACGCGCTATTACATCGCGACGAGCAAGCCGCTCGATCCTTCCACGGCAATCGTCGTCGGCCAGAGAAGCGTTCCCGCCCTGGTGCCCGGGGAAGATAGCATGGTGACCGAGGCCCCGTTCATTGTCCCCGCTTCGCTTCCAGCCGGGACCTATTACCTTGATGCCTGCGCCGACGCGGACAACCAGGTTGTTGAAACAAACGAATTCAACAACTGCGCATCGAGCGCCATGCAACTCGTAACGGCCATCATGCCGCACGACCAGCCGCCGGATTGTTCAAAGGCGGTAGTGAGCCCCAACATCCTCTGGCCGCCCGACCACAAGCTTGTTTCTATCGCGATTACCGGCGTGGCCGATCCGGACGGAGACCCAGTAACGGTTACGGTCACCGGCATCACGCAAGACGAGCCTCTCAACGGCCTTGGCGACGGGGACACCTGCCCCGACGGCTTTGGCGTAGGAACGAACCAGCCTCAAATTCGGGCAGAACGTTCCGGGCTTGGCAACGGCCGCGTTTACAGAATCGCCTTCACGGCCAGCGACGGAAAGGGCGGCACCTGCACTGGCGCCGTAACGGTGGGCGTGCCTCACGACAAGAAGGACACCCCCATTGACGACGGGCAGAACTACGACTCAACGAAGTGCCCATGACATGAAGGCCTTTGCTTGGCAGGGTCCTTAGAAGGTGGCCTTCGGGCCGCCTTCTTTGATCAAGCGGGGCACGCGCCCTACGCCAGCCTCTGGCGGCAGACGCACGCGCGGGTGCCACCTCCCTTGCGCAACCGGGGCGATGCTGGTATCTTGGCGGCGGAGGAGAAATGGCCAGCCGCATTGACGCAACGGCGAAACTGACCGGGACGATCATCACCGGCGAGGAGTTGCTGGTAGAAGGGGTCCTCGAGGGCCTGGTACGTTCGACCGAAAAAGTGACCGTCGCCAAAGGCGCGCGCATAAAGGGCGACGTGACCGGGCGCGAGGTGGACGTGGCCGGCGTAGTCGAAGGAAACGTGATGGCCTCCGCCGTGTTCCACCTGCACTCCTCCGGGCGGATAATGGGAGACGTCCACGCGCCTCACATCCAGGTGGAAGACGGAGGTGTTCTCTCCGGGAAGGTAATCACCGAGGGACAGAGCGGCTTCATCACCAAGGAAGTGAAATGAAGTATGCCGTGGCGCGCTCGGTCATGACCACCTGGGAGGCCGGGCGATACTGTAACGTAAGCCCATACACGATACGCCACTGGATCGCCGAGGGGATGCTCGCGGCCTACACGACGCCGGGGGGCCACCACCGGCTCAGGCGCGAGGACGTTGACGCTTTCCTGTCGAGCTACCACATGCCATCGGCCCCGGAGCTTTCTCCTGGAAAGAGAAGAGTCCTCCTGGTGGGGTTTGGCCGCGAGGATAGGGTGGTCGCGGCCGCTCTGGGAAAGATATCCCCTAAGCTGGACGTCAGGGCCTCGGCCTCGGCTTTCGAATCCGGACTATTGGTATCCTCGTTTTTTCCACACCTCGTCCTGTTCGACATGGACTTTCAGGGCGTGGACTGGGAGGAGGCCTGCCGTCAAATCAGGAGCGATTCGCGCCTCTCTCCGGTGCGCATCGCCGGGGTGACCAAAAGGATCACGGTCGAGCGCGTCGCCGCGGCGCAAGCAGCGGGAATGGCGGAGGTAATCGGGAAGCCGGCCGAGCTTCCGTCGCTGCGGTCGTTGATCAGGGAGGTCTTCCCCTACCTTGTCCCGGCCCGCCTTCCATTGAATCGAAACTCAAAAAAGCGCCGCTAGCAGAAGCCGCCGGCCGCATCTCTGGTCCTTAAACCAAAGGCGTGGCTCGCTGTCTACTCAATCTGGAAGGAGGCCGCAATGAAGCGAGCCGCTGTGATTTCGCTGCTCTTTCTTTCGATTGGTTCTCTCGTCGGATGCGTCGTCGAAGCCCGCGGGCCTAGGGCCGCCGTGGCCGTGGCCGCGCCCGCCGTTTACGTTCCCGTTCCTCCGCCGGCGCCAGTCGTAGAGGCCATCCCCGCCTGCCCCGGGCCGAGATACGTATGGACTCGCGGCTACTACCGCTGGTCCGGAAAGGAGTACCTGTGGGGGCCAGGCCGCTGGATGGCCAGGCCGCACGGCCACGCGCGGTGGGTCGAGCCGCAATGGCGCCACCACGACCGCGGATGGTTTTTCGTCGAGGGACACTGGCGCTAGCCAGCAGGTTGCCTCGCCGGAATGGATTCGTTGGTTTGGGGAAGGACGCGCGGACGGCGGCCCGGAAGAGCCGCCGTCCATTTCGCCGCGCCGCGCTACCGCCTGGGCCGCCCGCCTCGTTCCCGCCTGTTGTCCTTATGGCTGACAACGGGGCGCGAAGGCTCGCTTCTCGCGGCGGCGTTCTCCTCCATCACCGGCGGTGGGGCCTGAAGGCTCTTGACGTAAAGGTCGTCGAGGAGCATGGCTACCAGGTATATCTCGTCGGCGCTCTGGCCGAGAGAAATGGCGAGCGGCAGGAAGCGCTGCATCCGCTCCATCTGGACCTTGTCCAGGGATCTCAGCCTCGATTCGAGGATGGCCGTGAGCCTCTGGCCGACCAGCGCCTCGACGTCGGATTCGCCCGGAAGCGCGATCTCCTGGAATTCTATCTTGTACGCCTCGGCGATCTGCTGCATCTTGATCTCGTCAAAGCCGGAAACGAGCGTCACGGCGCGGCCGGCCGCGCCGGCGCGGCCGGTCCGCCCTGCCCTGTGGACGTAAGACTCCGGGTCCTCGGGCGCCTCGTAAAGGAAAACGTGGGAAAGCGACGGAATGTCTATGCCCCGCGCCGCGACGTCGGTGGCGACGAGAAACCGCAGGCTGCCCTCGCGGGCGCGGCGCATGACGCGCTCGCGCGCCTGCTGGCTCAAGTCCGAGCTTAAAGCGTCGGCGTCGTACCCGAACCGCTTGAGAACGGAAGCGAGGTAGTGGACGCTATCCTTCGTGTTGCAGAAAATAATGGCGGAGTCGGGGTTCTCCGCCTCGATGATGCGGATGAGCGACCGGTCCTTCTGCATTCCCGGGACAAGGCAGAGAACGTGTTCGGTCTGCGCGACGTGAACCTGGCTCTGGCTCAAGCTCAAAAGCTCGGGCTCGCGCAGGAACTCTCCCGCCAGGTTTAGAACGAACGGGGGGAACGTCGCCGAAAACATGTACGCGCTGTACCCTTTTTGTTGGGGCAGGTGGCGCTGGATGCGCTTCATGTCGGGGTAGAACCCCATCGAGAGCATCCGGTCGGCCTCGTCGAAGACCAGGATGCGGAGCCCCTTCAATGAAAAGGCGCCGCGCTCGATGAGGTCGAGGATGCGGCCGGGGGTTCCCGTGACGATGTGGGCGCCGTGTTTTATGGCCTCTATCTGCGGGCCGTAGGCGACGCCCCCGTAAACGGCCGCCACGCGGACGGTCCCTCCCGAGAGCAGCCGCGCATCGTCATGCACCTGGTGCGCCAGCTCGCGGGTCGGCACCAGCACGAGCGCCTGGCATTCGTTGATGGAAGCGTCAATCCTCGCAAGCATCGGCAGGACGAAGGCGCCGGTCTTGCCGCTGCCGGTTCTCGACTGCACCATCAGGTCCCTTTTCGCGAGCAGGTAGGGAATCGCCTTGGATTGAACGGGCATCAGCTCGCTCCAGGAGGCCCTGGCCGCAGCCTCTTGCAGCGGCAATGGCAGGTCGCGCAGCTTGACCGGGGCGAGTTGCCGCTCCTTGCTCACGGCGCCAGCCGGCTTTTCATGCTGTTGTACTGTTCCGGCGCCCGCCTGGGGAGACTTGGCGCCTTGCTTTCTTGATTCGTCGGTCATCGTTTCCTTTCTGCCGGCGCCGGCGGATCATTTCCGGGCGCCGCGTAAATCCGCGTCAACGCCCGTGGCGCGCGGTTCGAGAGTGAGATTTCAGAATTTCGGCTACTTCGGCGCCGGTGCCGGCTTTCAACGCGTGGCGGGCCATCCTCCGGCACTTCTCGTAGGATATGCCCCGAACGGCGGCCTTGACGTCCAGAAGGGCCTCCGGCGCCATGGAGAGTTCCGTGACTCCAAGGCCGACCAGAAGCGGCGCCATCAGCGGGTCGGACGCCATTTCGCCGCACACCGCTACCGGCATCTCCTTCGCCCTGGCCGACTCGCAGACGTGCGAGATGCACCTGAGCACCGCCGGGTTCATGGGATCGTATAATGCCGCAACGCTTTCGTTGTTCCTGTCAATGGCCATAAGGTACTGGATCAGGTCGTTCGTCCCGATCGAGAAGAAGTCGGCGTAGGGGACGAAGGCTTCGGCTGTAAGGGCGCACGACGGCACCTCCACCATTATTCCGGCCGGGACTTTGTTGTCGAAGGGGACGCCTTCCGCCTTTAATTCGGCCTTGCACTCATCGAGCAGCGCCCTGCACGCCTTAAGCTCGTCAACGGTGGTGATGAGCGGGAACATGATCGCGATGTTCTTGCGCGCCGACGCCCGCAAGAGCCCGCGGAGCTGGGTCTTGAAGATCTCCGGATGGCGCAGCGTGAAGCGCACCGCGCGCACTCCGAGAACGGGGTTCTGTCCCTCGGGTTCAAGCACCTCGTGGAAGTATTTTTCCCCTCCGAGGTCCAGCGTTCGGATCGTCACCCTGTGCGGAAAGAGCGCCTCGCCGATCCTGCCGTAAATGGCCGCATGGTCCTCTTCGGTGGGAAGCTCGGGGGAGCGTTCGAGGTAGAGAAATTCGCTCCTGTAAAGCCCGACGCCCTCCGCGCCAGACTCGATCGCGCCTCGAAGCTCGTTCTCGAGGTCTATGTTGGCGCGCGTTCTGATGACGTGGCCGTCTATGGTGCGGGCTTCTTTCAGGGCGCCGGCCTTTATCTTGTGCCTGTAGTCCCTGTAGGCTTCGGCCCTTCCGGCGTAATCGGCCTCTTCCTCGGGCGTCGGGTCGAGAATGACCGTCCCTTCCACGCCGTCCACGATGACGCGCTGGGCGGCGGAGGCCGCCGCCATCAGGCCGGCAACGCCGACGACCGCGGGGATGCCGAGGGACCTCGCGATGATCGCCGTGTGCGAAGTCCTGGCCCCGTGCTCGGTCGCGAATGCCACGACGGAGGCCTGGTGCAAATGGCCGGTCTCCGAAGGGGTCAGGTTGTCAGCCAGAATCACCTGCGGCTCGGCGCTGGGCGCAACCAGCTCCTGCTGCCCGCCTCTCAGGTGGCGCTGCACCCTGGAATGGAGGTCCTCCAAATCGGAAGCCTTCTCCTGAAAGTAGGAGTCCTGGGAGGCGATCAGCGCGGCCGTCATCGCCTTGATGGCCTTCGCCAAGGCTTGCTCCGCGTTGGTTCCTTCGCCGGCGATCTGCGCCCGCGCCGTTTTCGCCAGAGTGGGATCCTTGAGGATCACCACGTAGGCGTCGAAAAGCTCGAGGAGCGAGGGCTCGACCTTTTCCCTGAGCGCCTCTTTCGCGCCTTCAAGCTCGTTGACCGTGGCATCTATCGCGAGCTTCAGCCGCCCGGCCTCGGCCTCGCGCTCGCCTTCTGGAACGGTGTACCTTGGAATGGCCAGCTTTCTCGCCGCGAGGGCGCGAGCCGAGCCAGTCGCGAAACCCGGGGAGACCGGGGTGCCTTTAAGGATCATCGGTTACTCCTCGCCGAACCGGGAGGTGATGAGGCCTTCGATCTCCTTCATCGCGGCCGCTTCGTCTGGACCGTCCACCTCCAGGACGACGGGCGTGTCCTTGGACGCCGCGAGCGTCAGCACGCCCAGGATTGACTTGGCGTCGGCCGACATCTGGTGCGTAGAGATGATCACCTGTGCGTGAAACCTCGAAGCCGCCTGAACGAGTTTGGCGGCGGCGCGCGCGTGCAACCCCAGCCGGTTCGATATCACAAGTTCTTTGCGCGTCATTCGCCGGCTCCCTCCGACTGGCCCAGCGCCTCGCTGACCGAGACGATGGCGCTCTGTCCCTTTTCCCTCAGCATGGCGAGCGCCTCGAGCAGAGGCGTCTCCGATTTCCTCATGAGTATGGCCTTGATGAGCATCGGGAGATTCATGCCGGTAAGAATCTCCACCTTCCCCGCCTTGTAGAAAGTCATGGCCAGGTTGGTGGGGGTGCCGCCGAAAAGGTCGGTTAGTATCAAGACGGTGTCGTGGCTCTCCTGGAGCTTCTTCAGGGTTTTTCGCAGCTTCTCCTGGGCGCTGGCCGAATCCTGGTCCCACTCAATGCACAGGGACGCGACCGACGGATCCTCTTGTCCAAGGATCCGAAACGCCGCGTCCAGGAATTCCTTGCCGAGCGAGCCGTGCGTCAAAACAAGTATTCCTAACATCATCACCTCTGCTTGTCGCGGTGGACGAGACCGACGGTGATCTCTTTCCTCTCGCGAAGAGTATTGTACAGCCATTCCGCCACGGCCACCGAGCGGTGGCGCCCCCCGGTGCAGCCAATGGCGATGGTCAGATAGGCTTTGCCCTCGCGCTGAAACCGGGGAAGGAGAAAGCCCAGAAAAGAGGCGAGGTTATCGAGGAAAGCGGCGCCCTCCTCTCCTTCGGTCACATACCTGTAGACGGCGCCATCCTCTCCGGTAAGCGGCCGGAGCTCGGGCACGAAGAAGGGGTTGGGCAGAAACCTGACGTCGAAGACGAGCGAAGCCTCGGGCGGCAGGCCGTAGGCAAAGCCGAAGGAGACGATGTTGACCGTGAGGCCGGAACGCTCCGCTATCGAGGCTATGCCGTCGCGCACCTTCGCCCTGAGCTGGTGGATATTGAGACCCGACGTTTCGAGAACCCAGTCGGCCTTTTCCCTTATCTGGGCCAGCTTCGAGCGCTCGAGCGCGATTCCCTCCTCCACGGTGCCCTTGGGCGAAAGCGGATGGGGGCGCCTGGTCTCGGAGAACCGGCGCAGGAGGACGTCGTCCGATGCGTCAACGAAAATGATATGGACGTTGTGCGGAGAGGCCATCAGGGCGGCGTAGATTTGCGGGAATTTCGTCTCCAGGGCGGTCTCCCTGAGATCGAGCCCCAATGCCGCCAGCGAGCCGAGCTCGCCCGCGGAGCCGTCCAACAGGTCCATGAATTTCGGAAAGAGGTCCAACGGCAGGTGCTCGACGCAATAGAAGCCGGCGTCCTCAAGACACCTTATGACCTGCGTCTTGCCGGCGCCGGACATCCCGGTTACGACGTAGAGAGTCTTACGGCTCATGGTCTTTCGTGCCCATGCTCTCCTGGTGCAGCCTGGCGAAAGCGCGCGCCGAGTTTATCCCCTTGCGCTTCAAAAGGAGGTTTCTCACCGCGACTTCCAGGAGTATGGTGATGTTCCTGGCCGGGGCGACCGGGAGCAGCAGGTACGGGCAGGCTATGCCGAGTATGCTCATTTGGGGGTCGTCCACCCCAAGCCTGTCGTAAGTCCTGCCCTCGCGCCACGCCTCGAGCTCGACGACCAGGTCAACCTTCTTCTGCGCCTGGGTGGCCACCACTCCGAACAGGTCCTTGATGTTCACGATGCCCACGCCGCGAAGCTCCATGTGGTACTGGAGCATCTCTGGAGCGCGGCCTACAAGGACCTCTCCCTTCCGGCGGATCTCGACCATGTCGTCGCTGACGAGCCTGTGGCCCCTGACGACGAGGTCCAGCGCGCTCTCAGACTTTCCGACCGAGCTTTCTCCCACGAGCAGGAGGCCGACTCCGTAAACGTCCAGAAACGAGCCGTGCGTCGTCATCCTGGGCGCCATAAGGTCCAAGAGCCGGTCGGTTATCACGCCTATGACGTAGGAGCTGGTCTTGGGCGAGCGCATCAGCGGCGTGTTGGTGGCGTTCGCCACCTCCACGAGCACCGGCGTCGGAGCGAGCCCCTTGGTTATAAGGAAGAGGCAGACGCCTCGTTTCAACACCACTTCAAGCGTCTTGCGCTGGTCGGGCCCGTCGTGGCGGGAAAGATAATTTATCTCCGTCGCGCCCAGGATTTGAATCCTGTCCGGGTGGATGTACTCCGGGTCGCCGGCGAGCCCCAGGCCCGGCTTCTGAATACGCGGGTTGCCGATCTCACGGTCGAGGCCCGACCCGCCGGCCAGAAGCTCCAGCTCAAGCTCCTTGAAGGAGTCCATGAACTGCCGCGCCGAGAGCCTGGGATGAAACTCCTGACCGGAGAGGACTCTCAAGGCTTCCCCGGCGCCTCAACGAGGCAGAGCTCGCCGCCCTCGTCCTTGAACAGAACCTGGAGCCTGGCGCTCTTGGCGTCCCTGAAAACGACCAGCGGCGCTTTGAGCTCTCTCAGTTGAAGCATCGCGTCCTCGACGCTCATCGGCTTGGGAAGAAACAGGTCGCTTCTCCTGTTGGGTCCAGCATCCTTCCGCCGCTTGGGCGGTTCCTCTTCCTCGCCGGAGGCCCCCTCCTCGCCCGCCGCTGACTCCACGTTTCTGTTCCGCCCGCTAAGCCTGCGGCCCTTCTCCTTCTTGGCCTGCTGTTCGATCGAGTCGGCGGCTTCGTTTATGGCCATGTACATGTCCTCGGCCATTCCCTTCGCTTTGTAAATTCTGTCGTGCGAGCAGTGGATCATCAGCTCGGCGTGGTGGACGCGCCGCTCGACCTGCAATGACACGTGGGCGGAGACCATCGGCCCAGTGAACCTCTCAAGCTTTTCGATCTTCTTCTGCGCCTTGGCCCTGAGCGCGTCTGTGAGGGTGACGTTTTTTCCCGAGAAGCCGACGTTCATGCGTCCCTCCTTTTGGCGGTCACGCCTTTGCGGGCGCCTTGCGGCGCGCGGATGTGTGTATGTTCAGCTCTTCCCTGTACTTCGCGACGGTTCTTCTCGCCAGCAAAATGCCCTCCCTTTTGAGTATGTCGGCAAGCCGCTGGTCGCTCAATGGCGACCGAGGGCTTTCGCTTTCGATGAGATCCTTTATTCTCTCTTTCACCCTCATGGCCGACACGTCGGTTCCGTCCAAGGTGCTTATTCCGGTCGTGAAGAAGTACTTCATCGGCAGAATGCCCCTTGGCGTCTGCATGTACTTGTTCGAGACGACCCTGCTCACCGTTGATTCGTGGACGCCGACCCGGTCGGCCACGTCCCTGAGGATGAGCGGCTTCATGAAGGCCCTTCCCTTGTCGAGAAAATCCTTCTGAAAATCAACGACCTGGCACGCGACGTTGTAGATCGTGCGGTGGCGCTCCTCGATCCCCTTCAGGAACCATAGGGCGGAGCGGACCTTCTCTTTCAGGTAGGCCTGGGCGTCGGCCTCGGTGCCTCCGGACTCGGCCATCTGGCGGTAGCGCGACGAGAGCCTGAGCTTTGGCATCCCGTCCTCGTTGAGCCTCACGCGGTAGGCGTCGCCGTCCTTCTCGACGATGACGTCAGGTTCTATGACCGGATTGACGGGGTTGTTATACCTGAGCCCTGGCTTCGGGTCGAGGTGGCGTATCACCGCCATGGCGTCGGCGACCTCGCCGGCTCCGTGGCCCGTCGCCTGTGCCAGTTGCTCAGTCGTCAACCTGTCGAGCGATTCGAAGTGGTCCCTGACGATCCTCGCGGCCAGCTCCTCGTCCTTGTAGAGCTCCGAGAGCTGAATGAGGAGGCACTCCTTGACGTCCCTCGCCGCGACCCCGACCGGGTCCATACGCTGGACGAGCCCCAGGACTTGCATCGCGAACTCGGGCGCGCACTCCGAAGCAGCCGCTATCTCCTCGGTGCTCGCCGTGAGGTAACCCTCCTCGTTCAGGTTGCCGACGATGGCGCGCGCCACACGCCGCTCGCCTGGAGAGAGGCGCGAGAGGGCGATCTGCCACTCCATGTGCTCCGAGAGGCTCTCCGGCCTGGAGAGGTACCTTTCGGCGTCGGGCGCGTCCTCCGGGATCTCCGCCGAATCGCCGCGGTGCTTCATCGAGGTTTCGAGATAGTCCTGGAAGTAGGCCTCCACGTCTATCTTCTCGGCGTAGCTATCCATGGGGTCAACCTCCGAGGCCTCCTCGGCTTCGGCTTGCTTTTCTGGCTCCTCGCGCCCCTCCGGCTCCTCCAGCGTCGTGGCCTCTTCAAGCACGGGATTGGCCTCTATCTCCTGGGTGACCTCGTCCTGCAGCTCGAGCCTCGTCAGTTGAAGAAGCCTGATCGCCTGCTGAAGCGAAGGCGTTAGGACCATCTTCTGCTGAAGCTTGAGGTTCAATTTCTGCTGAAGCGTCATGTCATCAATCCAGGGCGAAACCCTCTCCCAGGTAAATGCGCTTGACCTCGGGATCAGAGGCGAGCGCCAGCGGCGTTCCGTGCCGGAAAATGCTCCCCTCGCTAATAATATAAGCCTCGTCGGTTATTTTCAACGTTTCACGGACGTTATGGTCCGTCACGACCACGCCTATGCCCTTCGCCTTGAGCTGGAGGATGATTCTCTGGATGTCGGCGACGGCTATCGGGTCAATTCCAGCGAAGGGTTCGTCCAGAAGGAAAAACCGCGGGGAGAGAACGAGCGCCCTCGCGATTTCGGTGCGGCGCCTCTCTCCTCCCGACAGGGCGTAGGCGGGCGACCTCGCGAGGTGGGCTATGTTGAATTCCTCCAGCGTCCGGCGCGCCCTCTCGGCCCGCTCGGCGGAGGAAAGGCCGGTGAATTCAAGCACCGCGAGGAGGTTTTCCTCCACGGTCATCTTTCTGAAGATGGAAGGCTCCTGGGGGAGATAGGCTATGCCGGAGCGCGCCCTCTGGTACATGGGCATTCCCGTCAGGCTCCTGTCGTCCAGGAATATCTCGCCGGAAGTGGGCTGGATCAGGCCGACCACCATGTAGAAGGTCGTGGTCTTGCCGGCGCCGTTGGGCCCCAAAAGCCCCACCACGGCTCCAGCGCCGAAGCGCAGGGAGACCGATTTGACGACGGTTCTCTTACCGAAGGTCTTTACGAGATCGCGCGTTTCGAGGGTGGATTCAGCGGCCATCGGGCCTTTTCTCCTTGGGAACGGAGGCTTCCAGGACTCCCCTTGCCGAGGAAGCTCCCTGCTGAACGCTCAGGCTGTTCTCTCCGAACAGCACCAGCGCCCCTTCAGCTCTCCTGTAAGGTTTTTTCTGGACGAGGACCGCCCTGCCGCTCTCCGACTCCGCCTGCCCGGTCCCGTCGTTCGGATTGTAAACCAGCTTGTCGCCCGAGGCGTCTTGGTTGTCGCTTACCAGCGTCGCTTCTCCCGTGGCCACGTACCTCAGGGGGCGGTTCTCTTTGTCGAGCCGCGCCTCGATTTGGCTGGCGTCAATGATGTAGCCCTCTCCGGTCCCGTGAGCGCCACCCTTCGCAAGCACGAGCTTCTCAGGGCCGCGGTAGGCGATGAAAGGGGCCGTAAGAAGCCGCTTGCCCTTCGGCCCGTTCCAGGCGCACGACGCGCCGCCGGAAGCCTCGGCTTCCTCCCCGTTGGGAATGACGATGGACGGAGCCTCAAGGCGCATCGAGCCTCTTGTAACGACGCAAGAGCCCGAAAGCCTAAGAGGATAAACCTTCGGCGCGGCCAGAGCCTTTTGGGAGGTGAACTCCATCGGCTCGGCGCCTTTGGCCTCCCGCCTCCCCCTGACGTTTCCGCTCGCCTGGGCAGAACCGTCCTCCTGGATGGTGGCGTTTTCCGACCAGAGCGTGTCGTCGCCCCTGACGATCTTGACGTTTCCCTCCAGCCGCCTGAGAGCGCCCTCCACGTAAGCGTGGTCGCACGACCAGACGCCAGAGGGGCCGCTGCCCGTCACCGGTCCTGGAAGCGAGGCGGCGAAAGGCCCGCTCCCCGTGGTTCCCGCGCCCGACGGAGCTTCGAGAACGTCTTTGCCGCGGGTGACGGTAAGCGAACCGGGCGACTCCCAATCCCAGCCGCCCGTAACCTTGGGGCGCAAGGCTAGCAACGCGGTCTGGGCCACCTGCCCCCCGGCCGCGCTTTCCATCCTGGCGGAGCCTTGAAGAGCCAGGCTTTCGATCCCGCCACCAGGCTTGAGCGACATGACGAGCTTGTCGCAGCTCATCTTTCCCGAAGGGCCTTCCCCTGTTACGGAGGGCTCGAGGATCACCTGCCGGATCGTGTTGTCATCGGAGAAGACCAGCGCGCCGCCGGGGGCGCCGATCGTCCCGTCGGGGCCGGAAACCGAAACGGGGCCGGTCATGTCGCCCGAGTGCGCCTTCATGTCGGCGGTCAGCCGGCGGCAGGTGAATTTTCGGCCGGCGCCGTCGTTGAATCGGACTCCTCCCTCCAGGTAAGCCTTCTGGCTGTCGCGCCCGTACCTCAGAATGTCCGCGCGCCCCTCGATGGCGCCCCTGTGCAGCACGGCCTCTTCCTCGGAGACGACCTCGCCTTCGGGGGTGAGCCTGAAACCGGAGGATGTCGCGGTCCAGCCATCGGGCCTGGTAATTCTCGCCTCGTCCCACAGGCGCAGCGTGTGGCTTGCCGCGTCAAACAGCCCCTGCTTTCCTGAAGCCACCGAATCGCCGCCAGGCGATGGGAAGGTGACCTTCGCGTCGAAGAGCAGCTTCGCCTCGCCCGGTTTTTCGGTCACGCGCGCCGCCGTGACAACGAAAGCCACCCTGCCGGCGTTTTCGTCAACGTACCTGAACCCAGAGGCGGCGAGGCTGCCTCCGCTCTCGATGGCCACGGCCGGGCGCTCCACCGGCTTGATGACCGTGCTCTTGGGGCGGAACTTGACTACGAGGAGAAGGAGGAAGAGCGCCAGCAGGATGGTGAGCAATGCCTGGATAAAGCGGCGCCTGTTCAAAGTTGCCAACCTCCACTCAAGACCTCTATAATACCACCGTGGCGTTTTTTTAAGGGCGCATCCGTTGAAAGGAGGAGGCCCATGGACTCATTCGCTCAGGCCGTAGGCAATTTCATGGGAACGGGAGCCACCTGGATGGTCAGGGCATTTCTTGCCCTTCTGATCCTGGTGCTGGGTTATTTTGTAGCCAAGATAATCTCGAAGATCGCGAAGCAGTTGATCATAAGCTCCGACCTCGACCGCAAGGCCGGAAAGCTGCTCGGCCTGGACAATATCTTCGACAGGGACGGCGCTCCCAAAAAACAGCTCGCCGTCATCATAGAGAAGATCATCCTGGTTCTCCTGATGCTTCTGATAATACTTCTGGCGCTGGAGATGCTCGGAGACGTCGCCGTTACCGCCGTCCTTCAGAACGTCCTGACGCAGATGGCGAGCGCCCTGCCGCGCATCTTCAAGGCGGTGCTGATCCTGGCCTTCGCCTGGATAATCGCCGCCGTCGTCCGCCTCACCGTGACTACCTTCTTCGAGAAAGCGCCATTCGGCGAGAAGCTGGGCAAGCTCTTGAAGGATGAAGAGAAGCCGGACAAGCAGGCGGCCACGATGGCCGCGAGCGCCGGCAACTTCTTCTTCTATCTGATCATGGTCTTCGCCCTCCTGCCGTTCTTCGAGGCGCTCCAGCTCAACGCTCTCGTTGACCCTTTGAAGGCGATGTTCACGAAGGCGCTCAACTACGTTCCGAACATCTTGAGCGCAGCGTTCGTCCTGGTGGTTGGCTATTTCCTCGCGCGCTTGTGCGAGAAGCTCGTCACCAACTTCGCCCAGGCCGCTGGGCTCAACCGCTACATGGACGAGCTTCCCTACGAGACGGTCCTGAAGTCTCTTGACCTCTCCCGCATCGCCGGGGCGCTCGTCTTCATCATCCTGATGGTGCCGGTTCTGGGCGCCACCTTCGAGATCCTGAACATCGCGGTGATAACCGGCGTCTTCGGAACGATGATGAACAGGGTCGCCGCGGCGCTGCCGTCGGTAATAACGGCCTTCGTGCTTCTGGTGCTCGGCCTTATCGTCGGGCGGTTTCTGGGCGACGTCGCCGCCAAGGCGCTCAAGGACGTGGGATTTGACGTCATACTGGGGCGCGTCGGCCTGGAGAAGCTCGAGCAGAAGCAGGAGAACGGCAACGGCGCGTTCTCCCTTTCCAAGGTGGCGGGCAACATCATCGCCGCCGTCGTCGTGCTCCTCTTCGCCATGGAAGGCTTCGAGATCATGCACCTCGACCTTCTGGCCGGGGCGGTGAACAAGCTCGTCCTCTACGTGCCGAACGTCGTCATCGCTTTCGTGCTCTTGGGGCTCGGCTTCTACCTGGCCAGGGTAATGGAGCAGCTCGTGCGCGCCGGCTTTTCGGACGAGAGGACCTTCGAGGCCGACATGGTCAGCCTCTTGCTCAGGTACGCCATCATCGTATTTTCCTTCTTCATGGCATTCGACCAGCTCAACGTGGCCCACAACATAGTCACCAACGCATTCACTATCATCCTGGGCACGGCCGGCCTCGGCCTCGCCTTGGCCTTCGGCCTGGGCGGCCGCGACCATGCAAAGGAGTACCTCGAGCGCATAAGGCAGTACGCCAGGGAGCGCAGGGGAAAGGAGGCCGAATAAGAGGCCGGCGAAAGAAGAAATGGGGTACGCCTTGCCTGGGTAGCCGCTCAAGCCTAGGCAAGGGATGAGGCTACTCCTTTGGTTTCTTCTTGCCTCTGAACCCATGCCGGTGCAAGAAAGAAACGAAGCGGGGATAGTCCTTCCCCTTCACATTGAGCAGCGAGGCGGCTCCCTTCACGCTCCCCCCGGCTCTCCTTATGGCCCTATTCATGATGCCGGCTAATTCCGCTTTGGTCATTTCCCTGCGCATGAATGGCTGGTAAACCGCCTCCCAAAAGTCCATATCGCCCTTCGCGACGCGGCCTGCCATGTCTTCGGCGAGGCTTGGCGCCATGAAGCTGGGCTCCTCGAACCTTATGTGGCGCTCTTCGATGACCGTACCCGGCGCGTCCATGAACGCTCGCTTGGCGACGTTCTCCAGCTCGCGAACATTCCCCGGCCACGAATGGCCGAGCAGCCTTTCCTTGGCCTGGCCAGAAAGGCGCTTTTCAGGGAGGCCGTTCTCCGTGGCGAAGCGGTAGAGAATGTAGTCGGATAGGAAAGCAATGTCGCCAGGCCTTTCTCGCAACGCTGGAAGGTTGATGGCCAGGGCGCTGATCCTGTAGTACAGGTCCGCGCGCAAAGCGTGCGCGCTTCCTGGCCGGACGTCCTTGTTTGTCGCCGAAACAAGGCGCACGTCAACACGCGATGGACGCTGGTCCCCCAGGCGCCTCACTTCCCCCGTTGCCAAGGCGCGCAACAGCATTCCCTGTAGTTCGAGGCTCATTTCGGAAATCTCGTCGAGGAACAGCGTTCCGCCGTGTGCTTCCTGCATGTGTCCCTGCCTGTCCGAAAGCGCGCCCGTGAAGGCGCCCTTCCGGTGGCCGAAGAACTCGTCTTTCAAAAGGTTCTGATCGGCGGCGGCGGCGCAGTTGACCGACACAAAAGGGCCCTGGCGGCGCGAGGAAAGCGCATGCAATGCAAACGCGATGATCTCTTTCCCTGAGCCCGTTTCTCCGTTGAGCAACACCGGCTCCCTCGTTGGCGCGTAACGTTCCACGCTTTCCTGTACCTCGAATATCGTCGGGCAGCAGCCCATTATCACCAGTGAGCGCCCCGCTCCTTCAAAAGCCTTCTCGACTTCGTTTCGCTGTAAATAGTAGCCCATCAAACGTGACAGCAGCCGCAACTTCGGGATGGCCCCCGGGGCTCTCGGCAAGATCAAGTACCCGGTTGGACGCGACAGGACGGAGCAGGGCACGGTTTTCTTTCCACGTAGGTCCAGCGGCGTCTCCACGCGCCCGGTGGTCCCTCCGGCCAGATCCACGGACAGCGCGGCGTTCTCTTTCTCCGTGAGCCAACGAAGCGAGACGCCGCCGCCCGCCGCGCGGCAGGCGAGGAGGCTCGAAGCTGGCACGTAGCACGAAGCGGGGCCTCCGGCAAGAGCGGCGGCTTCTGCGAGGGCCGCACCCAGGAAGCGCTCCAGCGGGTAGAGTTCCAGAAGGTGCGGGAACAATTGGAGCATGTCGTGAACGTCCCGCTGCTTCGCGCTCATCCCGTCCTCCCTCCATCATTATATATACTTTGTCCGTTCGGCGTGGCAAGTCCTGAAAGTGCCCTGAAAATGTCCTGGCGGGGACGTGGCGGCCGCGCGGTTTCAGAAATACTAAAAGCGCATCAAGCAGCCCCGATAACAGTATTCATGCCTCGGAAACGGATCCAGCGGAAACGGGCGGAGGCTCCTCGCAAATGCCCGCTGGGCCGGCTGATCATGGGCGCCCATGTGGCCTTGCCGCCGGTTTTCATTCGCTGGCAAGCCCTTTGCGGCAACTTGCCGCGAAGCATCCGCGGCACGCGCTGGTGCCAGGCGCCGCGGGGGAGGGTGACATGCAAGGAACCGCTGCTGGCATGAAGCGAAGCCTATCCGGGGCGATAGCGCTTCTGGCCATCGCGGTCTGTTGCGCCTCGTGGGCAATCACCTCCACCAATCAACGGCAAAGCGCCAGGCGCCTCCCAGTTCGGCAAAAAGCGGTCCTTCCATGCGGCCCGGTGGGCGCCGAGGAAGCCGCAAGCAAAGGCGCGGCGAGGCGCCACCCCGCGGCAACACCGTTTACGGGCCCGACGGCGCAGGATTCTCGCGGCGCGGCGCTCGCGGAAGCGGCGGTCGCCGTGGCTCAATGTCCAACCTGCGGCCGCATTTTGCGCCGGAGGATTCTTAAGAAAACCCGCCTCATGCAGGTCCGCCATAAGGAGGCTGTGTCTCGTGACCGTAAGAAACTTTGAAACGCGCCGGGGCTAGGTTGAAGCCGGGCGCGGACATTGAAAGGAGCTACCCAAATGAAACGAACCATCAGTGAAATTGCGTTGATCTTCGTGCTGGCCGCCGTCATCCTGCTGCCGTCCGCCACCTATGCCGCGCGTCCTCTGGCGGGGCCTCCAGGCGCCTCTCGGAATGAGATGATTATTACTCCGGCGCGAGCCGCCAAGCTGTTTGAAACGCCTCTTTTTCAGGTTGCTGGCACTTCGGTGAAGAGCGCCCTTCTTTCCAGCGGCTTGCAGCTCCTGCCCGGCGAGAACGGCATGTGGCTCAACCTTCGCGGGCACGGTGATGACAGCCAAAGCGGCACAACGATCCGCGGGGCCATTTTCGCCGTTCAGTCCAACCCCGAAGCCGGGGCTCCCGCGCGCGTCTTTCCGCTGTTGGTCGCGACGAACGGCGAAACCGCCGTTCCGGTCCTTCTGGACCTAAGCGCCGCCAGGGAGCGTGGCGTCGTAAATATGCAGTTGCTCGGCACCGCTCACGCGTGGGCAATTACTTTCGCGAACGGCACGGGCAACATTGCCGCGGCGGCGCCATTTACGCCGGCGCAGCCCCAGTGCGGCAAACGCAGCCAGCCGCAGCCGGACACCTGGGACGATTTCACGAGCTGCGTTGATGAAAAGCTGGCTGATTGGGCATTGAATAACGGAGTGAACCCCGACGAGATACTGGCCGAAGCTGGTTGCTTCTACGCATGCGCTTCAGTGGCGGTAGATGTCCTCTTGGAGTGCCCCGAATGCCTCCCCGGATGCCTCCTTTGCTTTGGCTGGTCGGGGGCCGACATCCTTGCCAACTGCATCGTTCCGTGCCTTTCGAAGATTACGCAGTAACATCTTTGAAGGAGGGGAACAAGCGGTTTGATGTTCGGGGAAGGCGGCCCTTGCCGCCTTCCCTTTCACCGCGGCGGTGGGACCTGGAGGGACATGGCAATGTCTTTCACCATTTGCGGCTCCGGCCGTAATGCAATCCACGGCCCGGTGCCGTTGCGCCCCGGAAAGGAGGAAGGCCCATTTCCGGCCGCTTTTCTTGAAAATGCGCACGGCGGGCGCGCCGCGCATATTTCGAGGCGCCAAAACGCCCGCGCGCCCAGCGGCAGGACCGCACGGAGGAGGGGCAAAACCGGCGGAGAAATTGCCAGAGGCGTTGGGGAGGCCGCTGAATTCATCGGGGAGAACGATAAATTCGGGAGGCAAGAATGATGAACTCATGGGGAGGAGCGACAAACTCATTGAGGAGACCGGTGAACTTGCCGTGAGGAGCGATAAACCCGGCGGAGAGCGCGATGATCTCATGGAAAAGATCGCGGAACCCGTTAAGGACGTAGTTGAACTCATGGGAAAGACCGGTGAACTTGCGGGGAAGAGCGATAAACCCGTTGAGGAGACCGATAAACCCGCTGAGGAGATCGTTGAACTCATGGGAAATAGCGATAAACTAGGCGAGGCAAACGGCAAACTCGTTGAGGAGATCGATAAACCCGGCGGAAAGATCGATAAACTTGGCGAGGAGAGCGATAAAGCCGTTGAGGAGATCGTTGAACTCATGGGAAATAGCGATGAACTCGCGGGGAAGGGCGATGTTCCTCCTGAAATTATTGTTCTTTTCGATGGCGGGAGGCCATTTTCCGGCATCAAGAGGGCTTTTTTCGCCAAAAAGCGCCTCCCGGAGGCCGTTGGAGGCGCCATTTCCGCCCCAAAAGGGGCTTCCAAAGGCGCAAAGAGCCATTCGGAAGGCAAAAAAGGCCGCTCTATCGTCTCATCCGAGCCAATTTGGGCCGAACCGGGAGCCGTTCCGCCGAATAGTCTCCTTTTCTTGCCGCTTGAAGCTTGATTGGGGCGGCGGAGTGGGGCCGAAACGGTCCCCGCTGACATAAGGGCCAGGGTGGTAAAGAGTTCATTTCAGAGGAGGTGTTCATGTCTAAGAAGCTGACTTCACAAGAGTACGACGCGCTGGCGCAGCGGCTCGAGCGGATGAGCGACGGGATCGCGCGCCACAAGGCGGAGAGCGGTTTCCCGGCGAGGCTCGACGAGGCGAAGCGGCGGGCAATGAGGGCGGCGCTTGAAGAGATGAGGGCGAAGTGGGAAACGCTTTTCAATGAGGCGGAGCAGGCCTACAAGGCCTATTTGGCCCATTATGGCTACTGCAAGGCCGAGCTGGGCCAGGACGACGAGGCCGTCAGGGGCTTTTATGGGAAGTACAACGCCGCCGTGGCAGACTTCGGCACCGCCGTGATGAAGAAGGCAAAGGCCAAGAAGAACAACCAGGCCGCCGCGAAGCAGGCCAAGGGCTGATTTGGCCAGAAAGAACTGCGGCAGAGACAGACGGAGGCGAAGATGTCGGAAAGCGGGTCGTTTGAGCGGGAGCGCGGATTCGTCCCTCCGGAACCGCGCGCGCGCGACGTTCGCGCGGCCCCGGCGCCAGGCATTGGCGGGGGCCTTGGAGGCGTGGCGGCCATCGAAACGCGACGCTGGGAACGGGCTGCGGCCGAAGAGGAGTTGGTGGCCACGATCCGCCGCGCCCGCCCCGGCGATCTCGGGGCGCTCTACTTGCTTATCAATCTGGCCTACATGAGAGAGAGGTGGCTTCTGCCGGGGCCGAGGATCATGAAACAGGACCTGGCCGCTGAAATGTCTAGCTCGTCCAACCTCTTCATCGTAGCCGACACCAGCGTGGGGGTCATTGGCACGCTTAGGATTCGCCTTGAAGCGTCCCCTGCGGGCGGACAGGCGCCATCCCCGTTCTTCGGGCTTTTCGCCGTGGCTCCGATGTTTCAGGGCCGGGGGGTGGGGCGAAGGCTGGTCATGGCCGCGGAGCAAGTCGCGCTTTCCAGGGGATTTGGCAAGCTCCACCTTCAATGCGGCGGAGAGCTTGGCATGGTTGGGTACTACGAGGCGATGGGCTTCAAGGCCATCAAGGAGGACTTTGG
>JBBINO010000005.1:0-56550 GCA_037443845.1 Acidobacteriota bacterium | reverse complement strand
GCCGCGGAGAGATGTCCGAGTGGCCGAAGGAGCACGCTTGGAAAGCGTGTTTACCCGAAAGGGTAACCGGGGTTCGAATCCCCGTCTCTCCGCCAAATGAACCCAAGGGGGGCGCCGTCCCCCCTAGGCGCTCGGCTTCGGCCTCGCTGCCCACCCACCCCTTCTTCGAAGACGCCCTTCGCATAAAGAAAATACGTTCGGGCAAAGCCCGTAACTCGGCCTCTCACACGGAAATCAACCCACCCAATGGCTGATGGGATCTGAAAGAAACTCCTCCAGCGGAAGGCCTCCCTCCCCCACCACGAGCATCCTTGCCTTGGGGTGGGCTTTGTAGAAGAGGCTCATGCCTGGCAGGGATTGCTTTTTCAGGCCGCTTTTGACTTCAATTGCCGTTACCGAGTGGCCGAGCTGAAGGACAAAGTCGACTTCAAACGCACCTTCGCGCCAATAATAGACGGCCGCGCCACACTGTTGCGCGCTGTTGGCGATATGAGCACCAACGGCCGATTCCACGAGTCTTCCCCATACCGCCGGCGTCTTGCGCATCTCTTCGAGGGCAATCTGAAGGGGCGCGGTCATGAGCGCATTGTTGAGAACCTGTATCTTGGGACTCGATGCCCTGAGCCGGGGCCGGTTGGGAGAGAACTTCGGAAGCCCCGCCACCAAGCCCGCCCCGCCCAGCAGGTCCAAATAGTGGGCCAGCGTGGTGGTGTTCCCGGCGTCTTGAAGCTGCCCGACCATCTTCTGGTAGGAGAGGATCTGCCCGGACGACTCGCAACAGAGAAAGAAGAGGCGCCTCAACAAAGCAGGCTTGTCCACTCTTGCAAGCAGCAGGATGTCGCGTGAGATGGCCGTCTCAATCAGGGATTCGAGTATATAGCTTCTCCATCTTGCAGGGTCTTTTATCAGGGCATGACTGCCTGGGTACCCACCAAAGTAGAGGTATTTCTCCAAGTCCCATCCGAAGGCGGCCTTCATCTCTCCCAATGACCAGTGACCGAGCTTCGTCACCTCGAAGCGCCCGGCCAAACTCTCGGAGAGGCCCCGTTGAAGCATGAGCTGCGAGGAGCCAAGAAGAACGACCTTAAGTGGCAGCCCCGATCGCGTGTCCTCGTCCCACAGCCGCTTCACGGTTTCATGCCAGTAGGGGACTTTTTGTATCTCGTCCAGAGTGAGGAGGACGTTCGCCCCGCGGCCACCTTCTCTTGCGAGCCTGCGAGCGTTCTCCCAAACGGCGGCGATCCAGGCCGCGTCCTTCAGGGTAGGTTCGTCGGCGGATGCATAGAGCGTTCTCCCTTTGAACCGCTCCTTGAGCTGAAGAGAGAGAATCGTCTTGCCAACCTGGCGGGGACCGGTGATGACCTGGATAAACCGGCGCGTTTCCGTCAGCCTCTTCTTCAAGACACCGCAAGTGTCCCGCTCAAAAGTTTTCATCGTGGCTCCTCACGCCGAGCAATAATACTCAACGTATTGAGTAATATATCTCATTACCTTGAGATAATCAAGCGCCCTCGCCCGCGCTGAAACTGAAACCAGGCAGGAGGCTCCGCATACTCGGGCGGGAGGGGTTTCCCCTCCCGCTCCAATTCTCGGCTGGGCAAAGCCCACCGCAGAGGGATCGGTTCGAGGGAAGTCCTGCGGCTTCGGCCTCGCTGCCCACCCACCCCTTCTTCGAAGTCGCCCTTCGCATAAAGAAAATACGTGGGGGCAAAGCCCGTAACTCGGCCATTCATCAAGAAGTGGGCGCCCCTGCGCGCTCCTGCATCCGGAAACGGGTCTCTGCCTTGGGGCGTTCAATGAATTGGAACCACGCGGATCAGCCGGCTCAAAGAGCGGAAAATGGCCAGGCGAGAACGGATGGGCCGAGGGGAAGCACTTCCGCCCCGGAATGAATCACCAATCCCCTCTCTGCCCGGCCGCCATGGTCTTTGCGGAAGGCTTCGATCCCCTTGGCCATAGAAGGGCTGGGTGTGGCACCCAGTTTCACTTCAACGGGAACAAGGCCCGAGTCCGTTTCGACGATGAGGTCCACTTCCGTTCCCATCGCGGTGCGCCAGAAGTAAAGCCTGGGCTCGATGCCCCTGTGGGCGAGCGTCCGGTAGACCTCGCCGATCACCACTGTCTCGAAGATCGCCCCTCCCATCGGTCCAGCCATGGCATGCATCGGGTCTTTCAGGCCAGCCAGATAGCACAGCGTCCCCACGTCCATGAAATAGACCTTTGGAGTTTTGACGAGCCGCTTGCCCGTATTAGAAAAATAGGGTCTGAGCACGATGACCTGATAAGTCGCTTCAAGCACCGAAAGCCAGGCTTTGACCGTGTTGACCGCCACGCCAAGATCGCGGGAGAGTCCCGACAGGTCCAACAGTTGGGCGCTACGCGCCGCCAGAAGCCGGAGGAAAGCCTGAAACTGGCTGAGATCCCCTACCTGCCGCACCGACCGCACGTCGCGTTCAAGGTAGGTCTGGACATATCCGGCCTGCCAGAGGGCCGCGTCCTTGCGCGGAGATGTGGCCGGTTCCGGGTAGTAGCCTCGGAGGAATCTTGTCCACAATTGTTGGGGAGAGCGAGCTGGGATGGGACGCGGAATTCCCTTGCGCTCCCATGGGAGAGGCGCGCTGGGGCTCATGGCCAGTTCCCTCTCCGTCATAGGCAGAAGCCGAAGAACGGCCGTGCGGCCCGCGAGGGATTCCGTGACGCCCTGCACAAGCTGGAGGTTCTGAGACCCCGTGAGGAGATACTGGCCGGGCTTAGCCCGCCGGGCATCAATCCTCTCCTTGATATAGGGGAGGAGCCCAGGGGCGTGCTGGACCTCGTCGAAGATGACGGGCGCCGGATGGAGATCGAGGAACCCTCGTGGATCCGATGCGGCCGCAGCCCGAACGTCGGGAGGTTCAAGGGAAACCAAGTCGAGCCTGTTGGCGAAAAGATGCTTCAAGAGGGTGGTCTTTCCCGATTGCCTGGGGCCCGTAATCACTACGGACGGAAACTCCCGTGCGGCCTTCGTCACGATCGGTTCGAGCGACCTCTTTAAGTAGGACATCGGCGCGCCTCCCTCATACAATATTGCATTTGAAATGCAAAATTGCAAGCCATGACAGTTCTAGGCCACCTGCCGGTTGAACCAGGTTGCCCGTGTCTACCCAGGTCAACGGGGCCAAATGGGTTGCCCCGGTCTCTCCGGATCACTTTGAACTTTCCACCTTCGCTCCAACCTGAAAAGATTGCTTCTCCGCGTGACTCCCCTTTCCAGCAACTGCAACAAAAGTGCAAGTTTGAAAGTGGCAAAACGGCATCTGCTGTCAAAAGCAACAGGCTTCGAAGGGCGGGAGACCCGCTGGCAGCCGTTACGAGGGCGCGACCGAAGAGGGAGCACCCGCAGTTAGGACGCCAAGGGGAGGGAGCATGCCTTCAGAAACGATCAGGTTCCCCTTTTGGCGCATTCGGAACGGTGTTTCTTGCTGAGTACACCCGTAACAGAGCGTTGATTAAAGACCCTTGATGGGGTATATAATTGCGCCATGTAGAGAGGGTGCGCCCATTGGGAGGGGTGATTGCTGGACCAGATGGGGGGACCAAGAGCGAGAAGGAAAGGCTAGGGATTCTGCGTGCCCGTGTCATAAGAATGCCGTGAGAGACTCAAAGGATGAACGGGGGAGCCTCTAAGTTGGATAGCAGCAACCTCAACTGGATCGCGAACTTCATCTGGGGGATCGCGGACGACGTCCTTCGGGACGTGTACGTGCGGGGCAAGTACCGGGACGTGATCCTGCCCATGACGGTGATCCGCCGCCTGGACGCCGTCCTGGAGCCCACCAAGCAGGCTACCTTGGACATGAAAGCCCGCCTCGATAAGGCCGGGATCACAAACCAGGAGGCGGCCCTTCGCCAGGCCGCCGGGCAGGCCTTCCACAACGCCTCTCCCTTCACCCTAAGGGATCTCAAGGCCCGGGCCAAGCAGCAACAGCTCAAGGCCGACTTCGAAGCCTACCTGGACGGCTTCTCCGCCAACGTCCAGGAGATCCTCGACAAGTTCAAGGTCCGCAACCAGATCCCCACGCTGGTGGACGCCGACATCTTGGGCTCCCTCATCGAGAAGTTCCTCTCCCCCGACATCAACCTCAGCCCCAACCCCGTCTACGACTCGGACGGCAACGTCCGCCTGCCCGCCCTGGACAACCACGGCATGGGTACCCTCTTCGAGGAGCTGATCCGCCGCTTCAACGAGGAGAATAACGAGGAGGCCGGGGAGCACTTCACGCCGAGGGACGTGGTCAAACTCATGGCCGACCTGGTCTTTCTTCCCGTCGCCGGCCAGATCGCCTCGGGAACCTACCTCGTCTACGACGGCGCCTGCGGCACGGGGGGGATGCTGACCGTTGCGGAGGAGCGCCTCAAGGCTCTCGGGGAGGAGCGCGGCAAGGAGGTCGCCGTCCACCTCTTCGGGCAGGAGATCAACCCCGAGACCTACGCCATCACCAAAGCCGACCTTCTCCTCAAGGGCGAGGGGGAGGAAGCCGAGAACTTCCGCATGGGCTCCACGCTTTCCCAGGATGGCTTCCCGGCCCGTGAGTTCGACTTCATGCTGTCCAACCCGCCCTACGGCAAGAGCTGGAAAACCGACCTGGAGCGCATGGGCGGCAAGGGGGAGATCCGCGACCCCCGCTTCATCCTCCAGCACAACGGCAATCCCGAGTTCAGCCTCTTCACCCGCTCCAGCGACGGCCAGCTCATGTTCCTGGCCAACATGCTCAGCAAGATGAAGCACGGCACCACGCTGGGCAGCCGCATCGCGGAGGTCCACAACGGCTCCTCCCTCTTCACCGGCGACGCGGGGCAAGGGGAGAGCAACATCCGTCGCTGGATTCTCGAGAACGATTGGCTGGAAGCCATCGTGGCCCTGCCGCTGAACATGTTCTACAACACCGGCATCGCCACCTACATCTGGGTGCTGACGAACCGGAAGCCCGCCCACCGCAAGGGCAAGGTCCAGCTCATAGATGCCACGGCCTGGTTCAAGCCGCTGCGCAAGAATCTGGGAAAGAAGAACTGCGAGCTTGCCGAGGAGGACATCCGGCGCATCTCCGATACCTTCCAGGCCTTCGAGGAAACGGCGGAGTCCAAGATCTTTCCCAACGCCGCCTTCGGCTATTGGAAGGTCACCGTCGAGCGGCCACTGCGGCTCAAGGGCATCGACCCAACCTGCGCGTATTCGCCGAAGGAGATCAAGGCGCTCAAGGAGAAGGCCGAGAGGGACGAGACTGCCCCTCCCGTCATCAGGAAGTTCCACAAGGCAGGCAAGGTCGAGCCCGATCCCATTCGCGGCCTGTTCGAGGCGACCATCTGCGGCAAGAAGTGCGTCGTGGAGTACGAGCCCGACACGGACCTGCGTGACACTGAACAGGTCCCGCTCCTTGAGGAGGGCGGTGTCGAGGCGTTCATCCGCCGCGAGGTCCTGCCCTACGCCCCCGACGCCTGGATTGACGAGGGCGCCACCAAGGTCGGCTACGAGATCAACTTCAACCGGTACTTCTACAAGCCCCAGCCCCTGCGAACCCTCGAAGATATCCGCGCCGACATTCTGGCCCTGGAGAAGGAGAGCGAGGGACTGCTGGACCAGATCGTTGGTCTCTCACGCGAAGGGGAGAAGGCATGAGCGATCTACCCCAGGAATCGCAGCTCCTGATTTATCAGGCCGAGGATGGCGCCATCAAGATAGATGTTCGCTTCGAGGACGAAACCGTCTGGCTGACGCAACAGCAGATGGCGGAACTGTTTCAAACCACCAAGCAGAATATCAGCCTTCACCTCCGGAACATCTACGACGAAGGAGAATTGACCCCGGAGGCAACTCACAAGGAATTCTTGTCGGTTCGCCGCGAGGGCAGCCGAGATGTCCAGCGCAGGCTCGACTTTTACAACCTCGACGCCATCATCTCCGTGGGCTACCGGGTCAAGTCCCGCGTCGCCACGCAGTTTCGCATCTGGGCTACCAGACGCCTGCGAGAATACATGGTCAAGGGCTTCGTCCTGGATGACGAACGGCTGAAGAACCCCGACCTCCCGTTCGATTACTTCGACGAACTCTTGCGACGCATCCAGGACATTCGTACCTCGGAACGCCGCTTCTACCAGAAGGTCACCGACATCTACGCCACGAGCATTGACTACGACGCCACCGCCGAGGCAAGCATCGCTTTCTTCAAGACCGTGCAAAACAAGATGCACTGGGCCATCACGGGGCAGACCGCCGCCGAGATCATTCGCACTCGCGCGGACAGCTCCCAGCCCAACATGGGCCTGACCAACTGGCGCGGCGCTAAAGTGCGCAAGGAAGATGTGGCCATCGCCAAGAATTACCTGTCCGAACCAGAACTGGCCGCGCTGAATAACCTTGTGGAACAGTATCTTATCTTCGCCGAAGGGCAGGCGATGCGGCGCATTCCCATGCGCATGCGCGATTGGATCACGAAGCTCGATGGCTTCCTCCGCCTCAACGAGCGCGGCATTCTCACCGACGCGGGAAAGATCACCCATGAGCTGGCGATAAGCCATGCCGAACAAGAATACGAGGCTTTCCATCGCCAGCGCCTTGCCGAAAACGCCGCGCGGCCTGACGATTTTGAAAAGAGCATCAAGGCCTTGCCGATATCCAAGCCCCGTAAGAAAAAGAAGAAAGCCCCGGGATGAGCTACAACCTCAACCCCTATCCCGCGTACAAGGACTCCGGCGTGCCGTGGCTGGGGAATCTACCACAACACTGGGAAGTACGGCGGCTTGGCGCTCTCCTGCGAGAGCGTGGAGAGACAAACGACGATCTGCGAGTAATCGAGGTGCTGTCCGTGTTGCGAGACCGGGGTGTCATTCCCTACGCGGACAAGGGGAACATCGGGAACAAGAAGTCCGACGACATTACCCGATACAAGATCGTACGGCCTAACGACATCGTTGTGAATTGCATGAATGTGATCATCGGCTCAGTCGGTTTGTCCAAATACACTGGGTGCCTGAGTCCTGTGTACTATGTGCTAACGCGTCGTGAAGAAAGAGATAATCCGCGATACCTAAACGCTTACTTCCAGACACAACCGTTTCAACGGAGCCTGGTCCGCATCGGCAACGGAATTCTGGCGCACCGGATGCGGATACCCATGGAGTTGCTGAAGTCCGAACCTTTTCCCCGGCCTCCTGCCATTGAACAATCCGCGATCGTGCGCTTCCTGACCCACGTGGACCGGAATATCCAGAGGGCGATCCGGGCGAAGCAGAAGCTGATAAAGCTCCTGGAGGAGCAGAAGCAGGTCCTCATCCACCGCGCCGTCACGGGCCAGATTGACGTCCGCACCGGCAAGCCCTACCCTGCTTACAAACCCTCCGGCGTCGAGTGGCTGCGCGATGTGCCGGGGCATTGGGACATAACACCCCTCGGGCGGTGTCTGCGGAAGATCGAACAAGGGTGGAGTCCGGTGGCAGCAGAGGGAGACCTGGTGCCTGGCCAGTGGGCAGTGCTTTCGCTATCGGCTGTGAAGCGAGGGCACTTCATCCCTACGGCAATTAAGCCCATTCCTATAGCTTCTGAGGTGCCAGGCAACCTCGAAATTCGAGACGGCGATCTCTTGTTGACGAGGTCCAACACGCGGGAACTCGTCGGTGACGTCTGCCTTGTAGAGGGCATTCGCGAACGCACATTGCTTTGTGACTTGATATACAGGCTAGCCGTAGACCTCAAATCCTTGGTTCCACGTTTCGCAATGTATCAGTTGCTCAGTTCTGTTGGACGTCGCCAGATTGAGCAAGACGCACGTGGGTCTAGCGGGACCATGCCCAAGATTGCACAGCGGCACATTCGATCGTGGAAAATGGTGGTGCCGTCTCTTCCTGAGCAGGCGGCAATCATTAACGCAATTGCCTCCGGATTGGCACGTAGTTCTGCTCCGATTCTTCAGGCCAACCGAGAGATTTCCCTCCTCCGAGAATACCGCACGCGCCTCGTGGCTGACGTGGTGACGGGCAAGCTGGACGTGCGCGAGGCCGCGGCCCGCCTCCCCGCCGAGCCCGAGGCCGAGGCGGAAGCCGCGGAGCCCGAGGACGCCCTCGACCTCTCCCAGGCCGCCGAGGAGGCCGGGGCGTATGATGGGGGCGAGGAGGGGGGCGCCGATGCCGACGAAGCCTAATGCGCGGGGCAAAAAATCCGCTGGCGTGCGCGAAGCCGCCGCCGCGTATGCGGGGCCGGGCGGAGAAATCCTCCTCTACAACGCCCCCGACGGCACGGTGCGCCTGGATGTCCGGCTGGAGCGGGAGACGATCTGGCTGAGCCAGAAGCAGATGGCCCTCCTGTTCGCCACTGAGCGCAGCGTCATCACCAAGCACCTGGGCAACATCTTCCAAGCCGGTGAGTTGGAACGGGATTCAGTATGTGCAAATTTTGCACATACTGCCGCCGACGGGAAAACCTACCACACGGACTTCTTCAATCTCGACGCGATCATCTCCGTGGGCTACCGCGTCAACTCGAAGCGGGGCACGCAGTTTCGCATCTGGGCGACGAGGGTTCTGCACGATCATATTCTCAAGGGGTATTCGGCCAACGAGCGCCGGCTGAAGGAGCTTAACCAGGCCGTACGGCTCGTGGCCGGGCTGACCGACCGCCGGGACCTCTCCAGCGACGAGGCGACGGCGCTCCTGCGCGTCGTGGGGGAGTACAGCTTCGCGCTGGATCTCCTGGACGATTACGACCACCAGCGGGTGGCAACCCCGGAGACCGGCGCGGCGATCGTCCAGGCGCTGACCTATGAAGAATCATTGCGCCTCGTGAATCACCTGCGCGAACGGTTCGGCGGTTCCGCGCTGTTCGGGCGGGAGAAGGACAGGGGCTTGGACAGCGCCCTCGGGGCCGTGATGCAAACCTTCGACGGCCAGGATGTCTACCCTGGCATCGAGGGGAAGGCGGCCAACCTGCTCTACTTCCTCGTCAAGAACCACGCCTTCGTGGACGGCAACAAGCGCATCGGCGCGGCCCTGTTCCTGTGGTTTCTGGAGAAGAATGGTGTCCTGGTTGACCGGTCTGGAAGGCGGCGCCTCTCCGATGCCAGCCTCGTGGCCATCACCCTGATGATCGCGGAGAGCCGGCCCGCCGAGCGGGAGATCATCGTCCGCATCGTGACCCACCTCTTGCGCGACCGCCCAGGAGAAGAGAAGGCATGACGACCACTGACACCTCGGAAAAAGGCCTTGAATCCCTCATTGTGTCAGCCCTTACGGGTCGGACAGGTCAGGAGGCTCTGGCGGGTACACCAACAGGGGAGCATCCCGGCGCATACGACAATGCTTGGTATGTGCAGGGCGACCCCAGGGACTTCGACCGGGACCATGCGGTGGACCTGGCAAAGCTCCTGGAGTTTTTGCAGACCACCCAGCCCGACGCCTTCGAGGCCATCGGGCTAGCTTCGGAAGGCCACCGGCGGCAGGCCTTTCTCCACCGGCTCCAAGGGGAGATCGCCAAGCGCGGGATCGTCGAGGTTCTCCGGCGAGGCGTCAAGGACGGTCCGCACAGCGTAAGCCTGTTCTACGGGACCCCTTCCCCCGGAAACGCGAAGGCCGAGGCACTCAACCGGGCCAACATCTTCAGCGTGACCCGTCAGCTCAAGTACAGCCGCGACGAGAGCCAGCTTGCGCTGGACCTAGGCCTCTTCATCAACGGCCTGCCCGTGGCGACCTTCGAACTGAAGAACAGCCTCACAAAGCAAACCTACGACGACGCGATACAGCAGTACAAACGGGACCGCGACCCGAGGGAGCTGCTCTTCCAGTTCGGCCGGTGCCTCGTCCATTTTGCCGTGGATGACCAACAGGTCTGGATGTGCACACACCTGAAGGGCAAGGCGTCCTGGTTCCTCCCGTTCAACAAGGGCTGGAACGACGGGGCTGGCAACCCTCCCAACCCCGGCGGTCTCAAGACCGAATACCTCTGGCGGGAGATCCTCACGCGTTCGGGCTGGACCGACATCCTGGAGAACTACGCCCAGCTCTTCCAGAGCAAGGACGAGAAGGGCAAGGAACGCAGGAGCCTCATCTTCCCCCGGTACCACCAGCTCGACCTGGTGCGCTCCATTTTGGCCGATGTTCGCGAGAAGGCCGTGGGGAGGCGCTACCTCATCGAGCACTCCGCCGGGAGCGGGAAGAGCAACTCCATCGCCTGGCTGGCCCACCAACTCGTGGGGCTACAGCGGGAGGGGAAGGCCCTCTTCGACTCGGTCATCGTCGTGACGGACCGGAAGGTCCTCGACCAGCAGATCAAGAACACCATCAAGCAGTTCGCCCAGGTTTCGGCCACGGTGGGCCATGCGGACAGCTCGGGGGACCTGAAGCGGTTCCTGGAATCTGGCAAGAAGATCATCATCTCCACGGTGCAGAAGTTCCCCTTCATCTTGGAGGACATTGGCGACGAGCACCGAAGAAACAGCTTCGCCATAATCATCGACGAGGCCCACTCCAGCCAGGGCGGAAGGATCTCCGCCAAGATGAGCCAGGTGCTCTCTGAGCAGGGTGCCCCTTCCGGGGAGAAGGACGACGAGGAGACGGTGGAGGACCAGATCAACCGCCTCATGGAAAGCCGGAAGCTGCTCCCCAACGCCAGTTACTTCGCCTTCACGGCCACGCCCAAGAACAAGACCCTGGAGATCTTCGGGGAGCCCGTACCAAAGCCGGACGGCAAGGTTGGGCACCGCCCCTTCCACAGCTACACCATGAAGCAGGCCATCCAAGAGGGGTTCATCCTCGACGTCCTGAGGAGCTACACGCCTGTGGCCAGCTACTACCGCCTGGCCAAGACGGTACCGGATGACCCCGAGTTCGACACCAAGCGCGCCCAGAAGAAGCTGTGGTACTACGTCGAATCCCACGACCATGCCATCCGCAAGAAGGCGGAGATCATCGTGGACCACTTCCACGAGCAGGTCATGGGGCACCAGAAAGTGGGGGGCAAAGCCAGGGCCATGGTGGTCACGAGCGGCATCGAGAGGGCCGTCCAGTACTACCACGCCATGAAGGACTATCTCGGCGAACGAAAGAGCCCCTACAAGGCCGTGGTGGCCTTCTCGGGCGAACACGACTACGGGGGCAAGGCCGTGACCGAGGCGTCCCTCAACGAGTTCCCGAGCAACCTCATCCCGGAACGCTTCCGCAAGGACCCCTACCGGTTCCTCGTGGTTGCGGAGAAGTTCCAAACGGGGTACGACGAGCCTCTGCTTCATACGATGTACGTGGACAAAGTCCTCTCGGGCATCAAAGCGGTCCAAACCCTGTCTCGCCTGAACCGCGCCCACCCGCAGAAGTACGACACCTTCGTCCTGGACTTCCAGAACGACGCGGACACGATGGTGCAGGCCTTCGAGCCGTACTACCGGACGACCGTCCTCAGCGAGGAGACCGACCCCAACAAGCTCCACGACCTGAAGACGGATCTGGACGGAGCGCAAGTTTACTCCCAGAGGCAGGTCGAGGAGTTCGTGACTCTCTACCTGGGGGGAGCGGAGCGAGGCAAGCTCGACCCCATCCTCGACTCCTGCGTTGCGACCTACAAACAGGACCTGGACGAGGACGGCCAGGTGGCCTTCAAGGGCAAGGCCAAGTCCTTCACCCGAACCTACGCCTTCCTGGCTTCCATCCTGCCCTACACCAGCTCGGCGTGGGAAAAGCTCTCCATCTTCCTCAACTTCTTGATCCTCAAGCTCCCGGCCCCCATCGACGAGGACCTCTCCAAGGGCATCCTCGAAGCCATCGACATGGACAGCTACCGAGTGGAGAAGCGCGCCACCGAGAGCGTCTCCTTGCTCGACCAGGACGGGGAGATCCAGCCCGTGCCTGTTTCAGAGGGCGGGCACAAGCCCGAGCCGGAGCTGGACCGCCTGAGCAACATCCTAAAGGCATTCAACGACCAGTTCGGGAACATCCCGTGGAAGGACGCCGACAAGATCCGCAAGGTCATCACCGAGGAGATCCCCGCCAGGGTGGCCGCGGACCGGACCTACCAGAACGCAAAAGCCAACTCCGACAAGCAGAACGCGCGCTTTGAGCACGACAAGGCGCTGGGCCGCGTCATGAACGACCTCCTCGCCGACCACACCGAGCTCTTCAAACAGTTCAGCGACAACGAGTTCTTCCGACGATGGCTGACAGAAATGGTGTTCGGGTTGACTTATGGAAGGGTGCGGCCGCCCGAGCAGCCAGTGTAATATCTGTCAGCGGCTTCGCGATAACCCTCGGAACGGCGATGCTTCTTAGGGCCTAGGGATATTGCATTGCAGCATCCCTGAGCCATGGTCACACCTGTCCAAAATAGCTTTTTCAGGGGCACGGCGTAGGCCGCATTCCGAAGCGAAGCGAGGAATGCGCGTCCCCGGCGCCGTTGTTGCATGGCAGCCCAGCGCATGCCACTTGCCGTAAGCTTTGCCCGGCCTCGCTTGGTGTTGCCCCGCGTTGAACGGTTGCGCCCGCCGCGCAGGCCAAAGCTATTGGGCAACGGTTATTCTGACGGGCGGGCTGGCCAGCGGAGCGGAAGGAAGGCCGATTCGGAAGGTGTGGGCGCCGGGGCGGATCCTCCACCTCGCGGAGTAGGGGTAGTCAGCCACTTCGTAGGGCTTTCCGTCAACGTACCAGAGAACCTGTTCGACGGGCGGCTCGACGCTCGCCTCGAGGGAAATGGTCGCGAACTCCGGCGGCGTTTCAGGGTCCGGCAGGAAGCGCGCGCCGTTCTTGGGATAGGTCACCGCGAGCGAGGGCGAGAGGTTTTTCAGGAAGCGCTCCGGGTGGTCTTCTGGCCGCAGGCAGACCTCGAGCCCGGACTGTTTCGCCCAGCGGTCGAACTTCGGGTCGAGGACCACGATCCGCTCTTCTTTCCGGAAGGCCGCCGGGCACGTCTCTTCCGCCGGGAGGCCCGTCCTGCCGTCGATCGCGACCGTCCTGTAGACAGAAGTTTCCTCGACCGGCTCGGTGCCGGGCTTGAACCATTCCAGGGCGACGTAGGGCGTGTCCTCGCGGGCGAGCTTCCCCGAAAGCAGGTCGATGCGCTTGGCGACGTAACCTTTGGGCGGAGGGAAAGAGAGGTCGGAGAGACCCTCCATGTCGTCGTGATGAAGCGTCGCCATGATCTGGTGCACCACCATGGCCGCCGAATCGGCCCCGCATCGCCGCTTCATGCCGTAATAGTCGGGATGCCCCACCCAGACGCCGACGATGTATTTCTTCGAGTAGGCCACGCACCACGCGTCACGATAGTTCTTTGACGTCCCGGTCTTGACGGCCACGGGAAAGGGGTATTCGAGCCAGCCCATCCTGGGGAAGGAGGGAAGCCGCGCCATCGGGTCCGACAAGAACAGCGTGATCTGCCTCGCGACGTCTTCCGGAATGAGCTGCTGCGGGTGGACCGGCTTCTCCCCTCTGGGGAACCAAGTCAATCCGCAAGAATTTCCCTCGTTGGCGAGCACGCCGTAGGCCCCAACCAGATCCCAGAGCCTGACGCTCAGGCCGCCGAGCGCGAGCGTCAACCCGTAGTTCCGCGGATCGCGCCATCGCCTCACCAGGCCGAGCTTCGCCATCTGCGCGTAGGCCGTCTCGACGCCGACCGATTCGAGGACGCTGACGGCGGGAACGTTCCTGCTGTTGGCAAGCGCGTTTCTGTAGAGGATGGGGCCGAGGTAGTTCTCGTCGTAGTTCTTGATCACGTATCCGCCTGTCCGCGGATTCAAGGCGAGCCCGACGTCCGTCAGCAGGGTCGCCGCGGTGAACCCCTTCTCGCTCATGCCCAGGGCGTAGATAAACGGCTTGAGCGTGCTTCCCGAGGAGCGGGGAACGCGGGCGTAGTCGATGGCCCCTTTGTTCCGTTGATCGAGGTAGTCCTCGGAGCCCAGGTACGAGATCACCTCTCCGGTTCCGGCCCTCGCCACGATCACGGCGATGTTCCCGGCGCCATCCGCCCGGAACTGCTTCATCGCCGACGAGGCGATCACGCTGGCGGCGTTCTGGATCTCCATGTCGAGGGTGGTCCGGACGATCGGGCGATCCTGGCGGAAGGCGGGGTCCTGCTTGCAGATATTCTCTATCGCCAAGACGGCATGGAGCATGGAGGAGGGCCGGGTCTCCTTGGGGAGCAGCCCGACTCCGGGAAGCTGGCTTATCGCCGTCGCGTAGTCGCCTTCATTGAGCCACCCGAGATGGCGGAGGCGCGAGAGCACGTGCTTGGCGCGGGCTTGGCAGACCAGCCACCCGTTGTAGGTGTAGACGTTCATGCGGCGCGGCATGCACGGGAGGGAGGCCAGAACGGCGGCCTCGGCCCAGGTGAGGTCGCACAGCGGCTTGTCGAAATAGCGCCGCGCGGCATAGGCCGCGCCGTAATTCTGATTTCCGTAGGGCGCCAACGTCAGGTATTGCCGCAGGATCTTCTCCCTGCCGACCCTTTCCGTCAGCGCCACGGCGGTCAGCGCCTCCAGCGCCTTGTTGACCAGGTTTCTCTTCTCGGGACTCTGCAGGCGCGCCACCTGCATGGCGATCGTGGACGCGCCCGAAACCCTTTTCATGTGGCGGATGTCCTGCACGAGCGCGCGCACGACGGAGGGGGGGTCTACGCCTGGATGGGAGTAAAACCTCGAATCCTCCGCGGCGAGGGTCGCCTTCGCGATCCGTTCCGGAATGGGCTCCGGTGGGGGCCAGAATCCCATCCGGTGCTGGTCCCTCGAAAGCTCCGCCAGAAACCTTCCCCTGGCGTCCTCGAACAGGAGCGTCGCCGGCGGCACGACCAGCCTCGCCCTCCGGTCGACGGACCTGAAGACCATTCCCGCCGCCAAGAGGACGGGAAGCGAGAGGGACACCGCGCACAGCAGGAGGCGCTTCTTTCGAGCGAACGCGCCCCTGGCGCGGCGTATCGCCGAGATTGCCCCTCCCGCCGACTTCCGCATCATCGCCCCTTCAGCTCTCCTTCCTCGGCGTGATGACGTAGCGCGCCCCGGGGCTGTTTCCCCGGACGCTTTCTCGGTACATCATGCTGGCGTGCGCCGACGGATGGACGAAGCTTCCCACCGTCACCGCCCTGACGCGGAAATAGAAATCGTACGTTCCCTGGGGCAGGGTTTCATAGTAGAACCTTGCTTCATTATCCAGGTACTGGACGTAGCTCGGCTCGAGCGTCAGCGTGCCGGAGGGCTGGGCCTCCCGGGGCGCCGTGGCGAGGTTGGGATTGAGCGGTTCCATCCCCGCGGCGAAGGGGACGACGACGACGACGAAATGCCGCTCTTCGGGGTTGATGACCTGCGCGTGCTCCTCGACGATGTCCCCCGTCTGGAAAGTGAAGGTGTTCCCCTCCTTCTCGATCCACTCTCTCGAAGGGGGGGCGTCGCCGGCCGGCACCCGAATGATCTCCCGCCGAACCACGAACCCTTCGCTCTCGGTCGCCACCGACTCGCCGCCCGCTGCAGGAAGGTAAGAAGCGCAGAACCTCGCGTAAAGCGGCTTTGCGTCATCGCCGGCCGGGCGCGTCACTTTCAAGGGGCTCTGGCTTCCGCTCACGTAGTAGAAGGTCGGAGAGCCGGGCCCGAGGCTCCCCGCCGTCTGATCCGGGCCGGCGGCCACCTCGAAGCGAGCCGTCTGCCGGAGCGAAGGCTTGGCCATGACGTCCCGCAGCGCGAGGAGCGCGGCGGCGTTCGTGTTGGTGTTGCCCCAACCGTCGCCGCTGCCCGCGGCGATGAGGTCGTCGATCATGAGTTTCATCTTCGGGTCGTCTTTGGCGGTGGGGTACAGCGCCCTGACCACGGCCGCTTCGGTCTTCAATTCGGAGGAGAGAACGAGACCACCCCACTGGCTGACCCTGGACTGGAGCCCGCCGTAGACCTCGTGGCCCTCCCGGAGCTTGAACACGGTGCCGCCCCAGATGTCCTTTCGGAGGGGCGCAAGCATCTCGTCGCCCCCCTTCTGCCCCTCGTTGTAGGCGCATAGCACCTCGGCTTCGCTGTAGAGGTCCAGATAGCCGGCCTTTCTCGCGAGCTCGCTGCCGTACGCTTCGTCGAAATCACCCGCCAGGCTTAACGCCTGCAGCGCCTCGCACCGCTCCATGAACGCCGCGCCGTCGATGAAGCCCGAGTAGTCGGAGCGGAGCGCCTGTTTGAGCGCCGCCACCGGCCTCTCCAGAAGCTTCGGCGCGAAGGGGATGCCCGAACGCTTGGCCTCCGCCAGAAACGACACGACGTAGGCGGTCAGCGAGACGCAGCCCCGCCCGCCGGGCCAGTATGAGTAAAGCCCGTCTGGGGTCAGGGTCTTTTCGAGATAGCCGAAGGCCGTCTCCAGCAGATCCTTCGCCTTTTCCCCGTTCGGCGCCATGTGGAAGTCGTCGTAGATCGGCTTCAGCGCCACCAGCGGGTAGGCGCAACTGACACGCTGCTCGGTGCAGCCGTAGGGGTAGCTGTAGAGATAGTCCAGCCCCGCCGCCATCTTCAAAAGCGCTTCCTGGTCGGTGACCAGCAGTTCCTGGCGCGCGCTGCCCGCCCTCGGCGCCGAATCCATTTTCGGCGCCACGACCGTTGCTCCCGCCATGAGCTTCTCGAACGATTCCTTGCGGACCGGCTCCCTGTCCATCAGGACGGGGATCTTGACTTCAAAGGCATCGGAGGCGTTGTCGGAGTCCCGCCTCACCGCGAGCTTGACGGTCAGCGCGGGGGAGGCCTGGGGGCCAGCGTCCTTCGCGGATACGGGAAGAACCTTCATCGGGAAGAACAGCTTCTCGGGCGTTTCCTTGTTCCACTCCAGTTCGCGCCGCGTTTCCCCGGAAAGGCTCGCGCCCTCCACTTCGATTTCGCAGCGCCCCTTCCCCCCGCCGCCTTCGACCACCCTGCCTATCCCCCCGGCGGTGAAGGCGTCGCCCACTCTGACAAAGCGCGGAAGCGCGGGCTGGACGATCACCGGAAGCCGGACGCTGAGGGATGACTTGGCGGAGCCGAATCTCGCCGGCCCGCTGCAAGCGACCGCCCGCACCTTGAAGTTCGTCAGGTCGTCGCTCATCTTGAAGGTGACCTCCGCCTTTCCCGAAGCGTCCACCAGAATGCGGGGATTGTAATAGGGAACGGTTTTGAACTCCTTTCTTACCGTGACCCGCCCGAGGAGGTTGTTTTCCTCCTCCGTCCCCCCGCCGCCGGGACTCTCCTCGGTAGCGATCTCTCCTATCGCGCTGTTTCGGGTGTCCCGGATGCTCAACGCCGATTGGACATCCCTGATGAATGAAGGGAGCGGGTCCAGCCGCTTCTCCTTTCCGAGCGCGAGGACGGCTTGGTCGACCAGCCACAGCGTGACCTCGCCGGGAAGGGGCTTTCCGCCGGGCGTGGAGAGGGCTATCTTGATGGTCATCTCCTGTCCGGGAAGCACCTTGTCCGGGTGGTCCAGCTTGACTTGAAGCTGGTCGTCGACCGGGTTGACCTTGAGCCAGCAGGTGGAGGCGACCGTGCCGGGCTTGCCGAGGTCGACGCCTGCCAGCAGTGCCCCCGGCACCCGGCCCCGCATCAGGAGAAAATGGACGGGGATGCGCGGGTTGTATTCATTCTCGATCTTCAGGCTGAATACGGCGTGCCCCCCCTGCACGCTCAGTTCTTGATAGATGTTTCCTTCCGGGGCCTCGGTCACCGCCAGTACGGCGGCGTTCTGGTAGGGGCTCTTGAGCAGGATCTTCGCCGTCTCGCCCGGATTGTACTCGGTCTTGTCGCTGGAGGTTTCGAAAATGTTGGCTTCCGGCTTCTTCCAGGACATCGGCTTTTTGCCGCCCGCAAAAAGGTCGACGCTGACGATCTGGAGGCGTCCGAGCCTGTCCCGCGAGGAGACCTCGACGACATAGATGCCCGATTCGGGGATGGCGAGGTCTAAGGGCATGGGCTTGTCGGAGGTCGTCAGGGTCGTCTTGAAAATCTCCTTGTCCACGACCTCGGTCTGGTACTTGGCCTTGCCCGTGGCGAAGTCGGATTCGGTCAAGGTGGAATGCCACTGGCGCTGTAGGAGCCGGACCGTCGCGTCCAACCCTTTGACTGCCTTGCCGATCCCGTCGAGGGCGACCACTTCGGGATGGATGGCCGTGACCTCGGGCTGGAAGCGGTCGACCTTGAGCCCGAGCACGAACGGCGGCAGGGCCAAGACCTGCCTCGTGGCAGAGACGGTCTGATCGTCTGCCCCGGTCACCGTGACTTCGCAGACGTAACGCCTCGGCCTGGCGTCCATTTCAAGCGCGGGGTTCAGCGTTAGCGCGGAGGCGCCGCTGGCGTCCGTCTTGTCCTTCTTTTCCACGGCGCCGGGCGCCTGGAACCGGCCCGGCTTCGAGAACCTCTCGTCCGAAGAGAAATGGAAGTCGGGCATGCCCGCAGGGACGAAGGCGTACGGGAACTGCGTGACGCGCCAAGCCACGTCCTGCCCGATGACGCGGCCTCCGGCGTAATAGTCCGCCGTGGCCGTGAGCGTGAACTCCCTATCCATCGGCACTTGGTCCGGACCTTGGATGGAGACCTCGAAGCGCGGGATACGGTAGGCCTCCATCCGCCAGTCCACCGCACCATAAGACTTGCCCGTCTTCACTTCGTGCAGGAAGGCGCCGTACCGGCCCGAAGGGAGGTCGCGCTCCTGGAATTTCAAGTAGAAGCTGCCCTCGGCGGTGATTTCGACGGGGTAGTGGTACTCCTTCCCGCCCGGATCCGTGACGACGATCTCCCAATCTCCCGCGGGCGGAAGCTGGAGCTTCCCCTTCTCCCTCCGCCTGAGGTAGCCTTTGATGTGGACCTCATCCTCCGGCCTGTAGACGGGGCGCTCCGTAAGGAGATGCGCCATCAGCAGGTCCTCCACCGGCGGTTCTTTCATGGGGTCGTTTTCCACCCAGCCCAGCCATTTTCCCCTGGGACCGTACCAGTGATCGTTCGCGAAGGCGTACGGGGGGTCGGAGGGGAGAATCACCAGCGTGTCCTCGCCGTTCGCAACGACGATGCGGGTCACCCTGCCCTCCACGCGCGCCGTGTGTTCCCACCGGAACAGCCCCCTCGCATCGGTTCTGCCCAGGATCGCGGCGTCGTACGGTCCCTTTCCGGGAAGCTGGCGCTCGACCCTGATCGCGGCCCCTTCCACAGGCTTTCCCGTCTTGAGCGAGCTGACGTAGAATTCCACGGCCCGCTTTTCCTCCACCGTCGAGAGGCAGAGGTCGGTGACCTGGATCCGCACGTAGTCACGATTCGTTTCGTTGTTCAAGCGCCTGATGCCCACGAGGTAGGTGCCCGGGGCGCCGGGCCCCGAGATTTGGGCCAGCGCCTCTTTGAGGGGAAGGCCGAAACCGGTGGCCCCTCCCGATGGCCTTATGGGCAGGTCCATGATCCTCGACACAGCCGGAGATCCCAGCAGCTTGATGCGCCTTGCCAGATCCCCCGCCGTCACGTAGGCGGTCAGGGTCTCGGCTTCCTGGGGCTCCTCGCCGGGCCCCGGGGGGCGAGACTGCTCGTCTATGACCACGGGGGCCGAGGGAAAGGGCCAGAAGTTTCGATCCAGCGGAGCGATCTTGTAGATCCTGACGTCCACCTTCGCGTCTCCCCGCCCGGAGAGCGGAAACATCTGCGGCCCGAACCGTTCGATGATGCCCCGGCTCTGGGACCACCTCAGAAAGGAGGCGCGCTGGGGAAAGTAGAAATAAAACGCCGAGATCCCCTCCATCTGCAGCGGACGCCCCTGCGTGTCGTGTATCGGCGCAGGAAGAATTTCCGCCTGGTAGAGGGTGGCCCTGTCCACCTTTCCGGTGACGAACACGTAGCGGCCGGACTGAGAGAAGGACATGTTCTCCATCGATGGCGTCAGGTGAAGCAGGGCCTTCACGAGCGAGAGCGTGAGGGGCTCGGGCTCAGAGGAGAACTGTATGGCGAGCCTTGGCGAGCCCGCCCCTCCGTCGAGCGCCTGTTCCCTGCCGTACCGCGTGCCGCCCATGGCGAGAGGCAGCATCCCCGGCCTGGGCCCCGGCGCCCCCTCTTCCGAGCCGGACGCCGCCTCATCCTGGCCGTCGCCCTCTTCCTCGTCCGCTCCGGTTTCGTTGAGATAAGACGAGCCTCGGTACTCGCGCGGCCTTCTTCCGTAGGATGATTCGGCGTCGGCACCTTCCATGCACCCGGCGGCCGCGACGCGGAACGGCTCTTTTGTGGCAAACGCGTACTCCATGAAGGAATCGCTCGATTTTTCATCGAGCGAAAGCTTCAGCCTCGTTACGACCCTCAACCCGTCCGGTATCGGCTCCTTGAAGCGGAAGACGTACTTGGCCGGATCCTTCGCCGAGGAGCGCTCTATCGCTTTCAGCGCGTAATCCTGCTCGCTCAGGACCCGCGCGTTGCGCCTCCCGACGCCCGGCAGGGGGCGCAGTTCAAAGGTGACCATCTCGGCCAGTTTTTCCGGAGGGATGGGTGAGGCGAAAGCCAGCGTCACCTCTTCCACGGGCTCCAGATCCCGTGCGCCGTCGCTTGGATCCATGGAGATCGGCGGGGCAAGGAGGGTGAAGAGCTTTCGCTCCGCCCCACCGGCGCTGACGACGAAGCTGGCCAAGGGGGGCCAGGGGACGGCCGGAACGAAAATGAGCGTCTTCGCGTCGACCCAGCTGAAGGCCCCTGACATCGCCGGTTGTATCTTGACGTACTTCTCCGCATGGTCCTCCGGTCCCTGCCCCGAAACAACGGCTTTGGGAAAGAAGACCGTCACAGGGTCATACCCGCGCAGGATGCTCTCGGGCAGGATGACCAATCTTCCGGCTTGAGCGGCCGGCGGTTCACCGGTGTAGGTCAACGCCGTAGAAAGCAGCATCAACAGGGTTGCGGCAAAAAGGCAGCGGCGCCTCATCTTACTCCCCCCTCTCCATCACGCCAACGGACGTGAAGAATTCTCTCAGCGCCTCCTCGGGCGGACCACTAGATGGCGGCTGCAGGCCGACGACGACCGGGCTCACCCTGATGGGAGCGGCGTCACCGTCCGCCCTCACCTTCAACAGATAGAGGCCGGGGTCCAGCTTGACGAACTGCTGAATGCCCCTTCCAATCAATCGGCCCTCTTGGGTCATGAGATCGCACGAGAGCCGTTCTCCTTCGGTCCGCAGGCCGATCCCCACGAAGCCTCCGGTCTTGACTTCGAAGACGAAGCTTTTCGACTCTCCCGGCCCGATGAGTTCCTGAGGACCGAAGGTTCCCGCGATTCGCTTGACGGGCTCGAAAAAGACGCCGATCGTCCCCGTCAGATCGGATCCCGCCGGCCCCCTCGCCATCAGCAGATAGCTTCCAGCCTCCAGGTAATGATCGAATCCCGTTTCGGCGGCGTTTTCGGTTGCCGCGACAAACCGCCCCTGAAGCCCCGCTTCCTTGAGGGCGATCGTCCCGCCGCAGGACATCTGCGCGTGGAGCACGCCGCCTTCCGCCAGATGGAGCAGGAAACCGGCGGACCGGCCGGAAACCGGGCTGACCGAGTTTGCCGGAACCGCCCTGCCTTCCGGAACAGGCGCTCCCCACCGGGCCTCGACGCCCTCGTCCTTCGCCATCCATATCTTGGAAAGCCCTGCTTCATGCGTCAGCCATGCGTACCCTTCCCCGCTGACGGAAACGGGCGAGCCGGACCGAACGACGCCGTTGGGCCCCATAACCACGAGTGAAGCCCCCGGCGCCGAAGCGAAAAGGCGCCAGCCGCCTCCTTGGGGTGGAACGACGCGCACCCTTTCGGTGCCGGCTTCAGAGAAGAGGCGCTCGAAGGGTTTCCCCTCGCGGACTTCAAGCTCCGGAACCTCAGCGCCCGCCTGACAGGAGAGGGAGCAGTCGACCCGCTGTGCCGTAGGATTGACGAGGTAGAGCGTCGCGTCCGTCGTGTCCATGCTGGCATGAAGGGCTTCCTCCACGGCGGCGGCTATTCTGTTCACGGCGGAATCGCCCAGGAGCAGGATGCCTCCTTTGGAGATGTCGACCACCAGCCGCTTGGGCCCAGGCGGCAGGGAGAACCCGACGCAGCCGCCCGGCTCGACGCTGGCCGAATCGAGGCCGAAAGCCAGGGGTGGCATGCTCTGCGGAAGCCTGAAACGGCGGCACCCGACCCTGACCGGAGGCAGCGCCGCGGCTCCGGCGGTCGCCCGCCAGATTCTCGCCCTCGGCCGCGGGTCGCCCACGACCGCCGAGACGCACCCGTTTGAGAAGAAGTCGAACACCCCGCTCTGCACGGGCCCGTCGGCAACGCCCCCCTTGGGCGCGAAATCGCATACGGGAACGCCGCCGTCCGAAGTGGCCGTCAGCAGGGTGATCTCGTCGCCCGCGCCGCTGACGTCTATCCATTGCCCTGCGCCACCGGCCACGCCCACGGGCAGTGCCCCCTCCGGTCCCGGCTCGAGGCGGCGCCGGATCAGGCGGACCCTCGCTTCCTCGGATCCGCGGGTTTTCAGGGCCAGGAAATTTTCACCGCCGCGAAGGGCGACGAAGGGAAGCGGTGGCGTGGCCAATTCCGAATCTTGCCCCTGGCCAAACAAGAGCCCCGAGGAGGGCTCCACTTCAAAGGTGCCCGGAGATCCGGCCCGGAAAGCGGCGACAGCCACTTCCATCCCCGCGACCAGAGACGGACTTATACGCAGGCTTTCGCCTGAGGACGATTCCGCCGCAACCGAGGCCTTGGCCAAACCGATCCGCAGCATGGCCGATTCGCTCTGGTGATCCCTTGACCAGAGGCGGATCTGGTAGCCCGCGCCGCCGGCCAGGGCCACCAGCGCTTCGCAGCTTCGGCCCGACCGCGCCGCCAGCGTGCGCAGGCCATCCGCGCCGGCCTTTTCTACCGCGAGGCCGATGCTGGAATCGCCGGAAGCCGACACCGCGAGCACCGCGCCCACGGGAACGGGGGGCAGCGGAAAGACGTTGATCTTTCCCTCCAGGTCGATCTTCCGCTCCGCCGGTATCTCCATGGATTTTCGCGTGACCTCCTCCGGCGTCGCCATGGCAACCGTCACGTTGCCCGAGCCTCCCCCGACGGGTTCCACGCGGAGCGTGTATCTGCCGGGTTGAAGCCGCTTGTCGATCCTGAAGTTCCAATTGTCGTAGTCGTCGTCATCTTCCGCCACCAGCGCGCCGTCCGAGTCCCGGTAAAGGCTCGCCCGCACGTCCAGGTTTCCCGCCGAAGAGAGGTCGACCAGCCCCGCCTTGGAAAGACTGACCAGAAGGTCGGCGGGAACCGAGACCCCCTTGGACAAGCCGGGCACGAGCTCCCGGACCGAAACCGAGACGGCGTAGGGAAGCAGGTCGTTCTGCCGGCTGCATTCCGCCTCGATGCGGTAGTCTCCGGGAGAGAGCTTTCCCGACCAGCCCTTTCCGGCCGGCACCTCGGCGATCGTTTCCAATCCTCCGCTTCCATTGCGTTCGCGCAGGTACGCCTGCATCTGCGCCTCGCCCAGTCCGATCGTGGCGGTCACCTCGGCGGGTACCGTGAAATCGTACACGTCCCTCTCTCGCGGCTCCCCTTTGGCGGGTTCGTGCCAGACGTTTTCCACTCTGCCGTTCAGGACGATGGGATGCGGCCCGTGCCCCTCGATTTTTGGCGCTGTCTCGACCCGTTCCAGGCGGGTGTCCCTCAGGGTCTCCACGTCGCAGGGAAGGCTCACGTAGCCGTAGGTTCCCGGGGAGAACTCCCTGGTCACGCGGGCTGGCAGGCCCGGCCGCAACAGCGGCCACCCATCCGGGTCCTCGATCCGGCAATTGAAGGTCTTGTCGACGCCTACGGTGGAGAGGAGGTAGGTGCCCCGCTCAAGGATGGTGAAGGGGTGCGCCACGGCGGCGCCAGCCGGTATCTTCTCGCGCGTCTCTCCCCCGATCCGCAGCGGGCCTCCTTCGAGGAGATTCATTTGCGACGCCTCGATCCCCAGGTGGCCCTTGGACCGGCCTCTCGCCTGCACCGTCACTTGGTACTCGCCCGGTTTCAGGTAGGTTTGGATCAGGCTGTTGCGGCCCGCCCCGCTTCCGGCATCCTCGAACAGGCTCGTCCGCGTTCTGGTGCGTATGGTACAGGAAGTGGCGAGAAGCCCGGTCGTTTCTATCCGATAGAGCGCGGGGGCCGCCACCTCGAGGAGCACGGTTTTCGATTCACCCCTGTCCAGGTCGAAAAAGAGGGGCGACTTGTCCGTCAGGATGTCGAATTGATCGAACGCGGAAGTGACGCTGGTAGGCAAGTACGCCGGGGCGGCTCCGGGGAGGCGGTCCGCCGCCGCGAAGCTGAGGAGAAAGACGGCGGTGTGGGCGCCCTTGTTGGTGACCGAGACCTCATGATCGCCCGGCCCCACGTCGCATCGTTGCCCGCATTTCGTCCCCTCCACCGAGAGGCCCCAGTCTCCATTCACGTTCGATTCGAACGAGAGCCTTCCCGACGTCGCCGCGTGGAAAGGCAACTTCACCATCTGGCCCGGCATCAAAGTGACGGGGAGCGGGCTTGAGAGATCGAGCGGAAGCCGTCGGGCCAAGATGCCCCTCTCAACGCCCTTTTGCTCGTTCAGATAGAGCGTATAGGAATGGCCCGGATTCACGAGAACGTCCGGAAGCAGGCAAGCGCCCTTGGCGGAACCGCCTGAGATCGCTCCCTCGCCCAGAAGCGCCCCGGTGATGCTCTGCCAGAGCCCCCCCTTCTTCCTGACCGCCAGCGTTGCGATGCCCTTCTTGTCCGGGGAAAGCGAGAGCACCCAGTAGCCGGGGTCGAGCACCCAGGTGGAGCTTCCCGGCTTGTACGGAGGCGGGCTGTGGTTGGGGGGAGCGGTGAGCATGAAAGGCTCGAACCGGGCGCTGACGGGCGTCCCCTCCGATTTGAGTTCGTATGTTCCCGGCTCTTCCACGAAGAAGAAGACGGTTTCTTCGTCAAGCAGGTTGAACCGCCTCGCCCATCCCTTGCCCGTCCCCAGGTGGATCACGTCGGCCGCCGCCGACACGACATGGGGCGCCCGCTCCTCGTCAGAAACGAGAATGCCGGTGGCGTCTATGGCGTCATCCGGAAAGCCCGAGTGAAGGGTTTCGATCAGAAAACGGCCCGGCTCCTTCAGCGTGAACTCGTCTCTCGGCTCAAATACCTCCAGGGTGTATTTTTCCCCCGGCTGGCCGACCACGGTGACGAGCGACGCCTCCTTGTAGGTTTGGAAGAGTATCCTGCATTCGGGGTCCTGACTCTTCTTGCTGATGGAAGCGCTCTGATCGAACGGCTCAAGGGGATCGCCGGATCTGAAGGCCTTTGCTTCGAGACGGAAATCTCTTTTCTCGCCGAGCTGCAGGACGTACGCGCTCGATGCTCTTGGCACGATGTAACGGTCGGCGCCAAATGGGGAAACGGAAGCATCGCGTCTCGCGTTGGCTTCCAGAGAAGGGATGCCCAGCCGCAGGCAGAAGGGGTGGTCTTCCGACTGCTTCGCCCAGGGCTTGGCCACTCCGCCGTAAGCCGTGACCAGGTAACTTCCCTTATCCAGCGTCGCCACCATGAGGAGCCGGGTTTGGGGGCGCCCCGGCACCGGACTGGTCTCGGCTTCATCCGGCAAGTCCGGAAGAAGCCAGTTGCCCTGGTACCACAGGCGCATATCGGAGAGGTTCCTCCCCATCGCTTCAATGTAAACGGTGCGCCGCTCCGGCACCTCGAGCCAGTATGAGGCCTGCTGAAGATCGGACAGCTGGAGCGCGGTGGGGACGGTTTCCTGCAGGACCGGGGCCCTCTCGTTGATTTCCGAGAAGCTCTTCGCCGAAAGAACCAGCGCGCCGGCCCCCTGATCGGATGATCGGGCGACGATCTGGTAGGACCCCGCGTCTAGAATGCAATCCAGCCTCCCGTCGCGCCCCCCCGGGACGCCGTCGTTCTCCAGCGGGCCAAGCATTTTGTCCACAAGCTGGATGGAAGTGCCTTGGGCGCTCTTGGCGGTTATGGCGCAGCGCCCGAACTTCTTCACGGACAGGAGCGTTTCGTTGAGGCCTTTGGCTTCGAACTGGGTCTTGTCAAGGAAACAAGGGGCAGGTGGCTTTGCGCCGCCCATCGCCGGAAGGACAAAAAACGCAGAAGACAGAACGAACGCCCCCCAGCGAAACAAGCGTCTTCGCACACTCATCCCAACCCCCTTCGGCCCGCCGCGCAATTGGACCACGGATGAAAAACGAACTTTGCGGCATTGATGGCAACACCTCTCGACCGCCTCGTCCGAATCATACATCCAACCCTTCTCGGACGCAATCGCCATTCGCCATACCGGCCCCATGGTGGCTATAATGGGCGGTGGAGACGCGGGGCGGGTGCCCGGAGGCGATGGGCGCCGCGACGCGGAATGAAAGGAGATCGTCATGGAGAGGCGCTGTGGCTTGAGACCCGCTTCGAGGATGCCTTCCGGGAGCCTGCGCGCGTGGCTTTCGCTTTTGGCCGCGGCCGTGTTGTTCGGGGCCTGGTCCGGCGCTCCGCGCGCGTCGGAAAATGGCTTGGCCAGATTCCCGGCGATTCACGGGAATGAAATCGTCTTCGAAAGCGGCGGAAGCCTCTGGAAGGTCAGCCGGCAGGGCGGCCGGGCCGAGCGCCTCACCGCCGAGCGGGGCAACGACCTCATGCCGCGATTCTCTCCCGACGGAAAGCTCATCGCCTTCACGGGCCAGTACGACGGCAACACCGACGTTTACGTCATTCCGGCGAAGGGCGGCGCCCCCAGGCGCCTCACCTTCCATTCCGACGTTGTTGAGGACGCGCCGATGCGCTGGGGCCCCGACAACATGGTGGTGACCTGGACGCCCGACGGCAAGGGGATCGTCTTCCTTTCGAGGCGGGACACCTTCAACTCCTGGTTCGGGCGGCTCTTCGTCGTGCCCGTGGAAGGCGGCCTGCCGGTGCGCCTGCCCGTGGACACGGCCGGCCTCTGCACCTACAGCCCGGACGGCTCCAAGCTGGCGATGAACCGGATATTCCGGAACTTCCGCACCTGGAAGCGCTACTACGGCGGGCTCGCGCAGGACGTCTGGATCTACGACCTGAAGAGCCACGCCTGCGAGCGGGTGACCGACTGGAAGGGCACCGATACCTTTCCGATGTGGCACGGCGACACGGTTTACTTCGCTTCCGACCGCGGGGCGGAGGGGCGCCTGAACCTCTGGGCCTACGACGTCAAGGACAAGTCCTTCCGGCAGGTGACCCATTTCGCCGATTACGACATAGACTGGCCGAGCCTCGGAGACGACGGCATCGTTTTTCAGTGCGGCGGGAGCCTCTACGTCCTGGACCTGCCCTCGGAACAGCTCCACAAGCTGGAGGTGGCCGTCCCCGACGACGGCGCGAGGACGCGTCCACGGTGGGTGGACGCCTCTAAGAACATCCACTCGTTCGACATTTCGCCAAACGGGAAGCGCGCGGTGTTCGGCGCGCGCGGCGAGATCTTCACCGTCCCCGCCGAGCACGGTAACACGCGAGACCTCACGCAGTCCTCGGGTGCGAGGGAGATGTACCCCTCGTGGTCGCCGGATGGTAAGACGGTCGCCTACGTGACGGATCGAACGGGTGAGGCGCAGGTCGCCGTGCGGCCCGCCGACGGCTCCGGAGAGGAGACCCTCCTGACCGACCGCAAAAAGGGTTACCTTTACGGGCCGGCCTGGTCTCCGGACGGCGCCAGGCTTGCCTATTCGGACAGCGACCACGTTCTCTGGATTCTGGAGGTGCAAAGCAAGCGGGCCGTCAGGGTCGACCAGGACCGCCGGGAGGAGATCCACGCCTCCTCCTGGTCTCCGGACGGCCTTTGGCTCGCCTACACGAAGGCGGGCGTGCAGGACATGGGCTCCGACGACGACGCCTCCACCTACATGGGGCGGATCTTTCTCTACAGCCTGAAGGAGGGCAAATCCACTCTCGTCAGCACGGGCCAGACCGACGACAGCGAGCCCCTCTTCAGCCCGGACGGAAAGTACCTCTACTTCATCTCGGCGCGCCACGAGAGCCCCGTCTTCAGCGAGAGCGAGTTCAACGTGGCCACCCTCAAGATGGACGGCATCTACGTCGCCACGCTTCGGGCTGAGGAGCCGTCGCCCTTCGCGCCGCGCTCTGACGAGGGCGCGTACAAAGCCGAAGATGAGGCGAAAGCGGCGCCCTGGAAACCGGGGGCGATCGCTCCGATGAAGATTGATCTCGAAGGGCTGGCGCAGCGCGTGGTCCCCCTGCCCATTCCCGCTGGAGACATCCGTGGCCTCAGCGCCGCCGCGGGCCGAGTCTACTACCTGACCCTTCCGCTCAGGAGCTTCGAAACACCCCTTTCGGGCGAGGAGACGGCGCTCCACCTCTTCGACATGGCCAAGCGCAAGGACGCCGTGCTGGCCACTTCGCTTGAAGGCTACGTCCTCAGCGCCGACGGTTCCTCCCTCCTGATCCAGGGCAAGGAGAACTACACCATCGCCCCCGCCCTGCCCGGGGAGCACGCGGGCGCTGGCGCGGAGGCGGGCGACCACAAGCTCGACCTGTCCCACATGAAGGCATTCATCGCGCCCCTCGAGGAGTGGCGAGAGATGTTCGGGGAGGCGTGGCGCCTGGAGCGCGACTTCTTCTTCAACCCAGAGATGAACGGCGTGGATTGGCCCGCCGTCCGGGCTTCCTACGAGAAGTTGCTACCCGAGGCCGCCTGCCGCGAGGACTTGAACTACCTAATCGGGGAGATGCTCGGCGAGCTTCACAACTCCCACACCTACGTGGGCGGAGGCGACGACTTCAAGAACCCCCAGGTTCCCACCGGCCTGCTGGGCGTGGATTTCGTGGTTGACGAAGCCTCGGGCCTCTACACCTTCTCGAAAATCTACGCCGGAGACAATTCGAAAAGCTCCTTGCGCTCGCCGCTCACGGAGCAGGGGGTGAACCTCAAGGCCGGAAGCTTCCTCCTGGCGGTGAACGGCCGTCCGCTCAAGTCGCCGGAAAACCCTTACAGCCTTTTCGTCGGCACGCTCGGCCAGACGGTGACGCTGACGGTGGCCGACGACGCCGCGGGAAAGGGGCGCCGCGAAGTGACCGTGAGACCCATCCCCGACGAGCTGGGGCTTCGCCTGAAGGATTGGGTGGACCACAACCGCGCCGAGGTGGACCGCCTCTCGGGCGGCAAGATCGGTTATCTCTATCTTTCGGACATGGACGAGACAGGGATGAAGGAGTTCATCCGCCAGTTCTACTGGCAGACCTCCAAGGAGGGGCTGATCATAGACGACCGCTGGAACGGCGGAGGCGAGATTGACCAGATCGTCCTTGAGCGCCTGAGGCGGGTTCTCGTGGGCATGGGCACGAACCGCGAGGGCGAGCGTTACACGGTGCCGCAGCAGCTGCTCAACGGCTACATGGCTTGTCTCATCAACCATTACTCGGCCTCGGATGGGGACATCTTCCCCTACTACTTCCGCAAGTACGGCCTCGGGCCGGTCATCGGGACCCGCACCTGGGGCGGCGTTCGCGGCATACGCGGCTTCTGGCCCCTCTGCGACGGGGGAAGCGTGACGATACCCGAGGACGCGCTCTACGGGCTGCACTCCGAATGGGTCATTGAAAACCACGGCGTGGACCCGGATATCGAAATTGACGACGCGCCGGGCGACGTCCTCGCGGGGAAGGACGCCCAGCTCGAAAAGGCGGTCGAGGTGCTCATGGAGAAGATCCGTTCCAAGCCGATGGTCCTGCCTGCTCCGCCGCCCCACCTGCCCGCCTATCCGCCGGAGGGAAGATAGCGGAGGAGGACGCGGGAGAGCGGCGCGATCCATTCGCCGGTAAGGGCCGGACCGCCTAGAGGCACGGCGGACGGCCCGGCTTTCCGCGCCCTCCGGGGCACCTGCCGGTTCGCCAACATTCGTTTCCGGCTCTCGCTTTTCTTGACCCGGCCTTCTTTGCGGAAGATAATGGAAGCCTAAGGAGGTCTCTTCGTGGAGACGGCTTGGAGGGCCATCGTTGTTCGGGGATTCCATTGGTACGACGCATTGGACATCCTCGCCGTGGCGCTCCTCGTATATTACGCGCTGACGCACGTCCGCGGGACGCGCGCCGCGCAGATGATGGCCGGCGTGCTGGCGCTGATCGCCGCCAACTTCGCCGCTGGCTGGCTCCACATGACTTCGACGCAGAGGCTCCTGCAGAACGTCCTCTTCTACATTCCGTTCGCCGTCATCGTCCTATTCAGGGACACGATCAGGCGGGCGCTGGCCGCCCTGGGCGGGGTTTTCTTCGGACAAAAGGTCCTGCGGAAGACGGCGGCGCGCTGCGCCGACGAAGTGGCCCGCGCATGTTTCGCCCTCGCCGGCAGGCGGCACGGGGCGCTGGTCGTGCTGGAGCAGACGCAGGGGCTCAAGAACTTCGCCGAGAGCGGCGTCCCCGTCGGCGCCGAGGCGGGGGCCGACCTGTTGATGACGATTTTCTATCCTGGAACGCCGCTTCACGACGGCGCGGTCATAATTTCCGAAGGACAGATAGCCGCGGCGGGCTGCTTTCTGCCGCTGACGGCGCAGCCACTGCCCATGGAGCTTGGCACTCGCCACAGGGCGGCCGCTGGAATCACCGAGACCACCGACGCTCTCTGCGTCGTGGTTTCGGAGGAGCGCGGAACGGTCACGCTAGTCAAGGAGGGCGAGTTCGAGCCGATGGAAACCGAGGCGCAGTTGAAAACTCTTCTTTGCGCCAACTTGTCAGGAGGGAAGAAAGGTGCGATTGAGACGCCTGCCGCCTCCTCTTGACAGCTTCATCCCGGATTCCCAGGCGGCGCTGCTTCTGCTGTTGTCTCTGGCCGTGGCGGCCCTCTATTGGGCTTTCACGGTGGGCCAGGAACGCTCCGTCAAGGACTTCTCGGTTCCTCTCCAGTTCGTCGGGGCGGCTCAAAACCAGGTCGTCACGGGGGACATTCTCCACTCGCGCCTGACCGTGGAGGTGCGTGGCACCCCAGACCTTTTGAGGCGGGTTCGAGAGGAGGACATCGAGGCGAAGGTTGACCTCTCCCACATGAATCTGGGGCCTCAGGTTTACGAAATGGGGAGCGAGAACATACGCCTTCCATCATCAATAGAACTCGTGAAGGTCATCCCCGCCACGATCCACTTCACGCTGGACAAGCGCGTCCGAAAGAGCCTCCCTCTGGAACCGAACTTCGCCGGCCGCGTCCCCAGGGGGCTTCAGATACTTTCCTGGACTATCGAGCCGGCCCAGGTGACCGTCGAGGGGCCGGAGGGAACGCTCGCGCATCTCGGCCACATCCAGACGCAGCCAGTTCCGGTCGAAGGACGCGTCCAGGATTTCGACACGGCCGTGATACCCATCCCGCCGGATTCGGAAATCAGCGTGGTGGACCCGCAGACTTACCACCTGCGGGTCCGCGTCGGCGAGCAGCGCGCGCAGCGCTCGATAATGCCGGTGGCCATTTCGGTGACGGGAGCGGCGCCGGGATGGACCGTCACCGTTGACCCGCCTTCGCTCAAAGTGATGGTCGAAGGCCCCGAATCAGCCGTGGCGGCCATGCGGCCTTCCGATATCGAGGCGGAGATAAACCTGCGCGGGCTCTCTCCGGCCCCGGCGCCATACCAGCTCAGGCCGGCCGTGAGGCTGGCCGGCCAGTCTCTATCCGGCAAGGTGGAAATCACGTCGTGGATCCAACGGTTCGTCCAGGTGAAGATTGACGCCCCCTCTCCAGGGACAAGGCCTTGAGCCGTAAATTCTTCGGCACCGACGGCGTGCGCGGCGTGGCTGGAGAGTTCCCCCTGGACAGGCGCGCCGTGACGGCTCTCGGGCTGGCGGCGGGCGAGGTCCTAGGGCGCCGGGGCGCGACGGCGCTCATAGCGGCGGACACCAGGGAGTCTGGGCCTTGGCTCGCCGCCTGCCTGGCGGAGGGCTTGGCCGCCGCGGGAGTCGAATGCCACTACGCGGGAATCCTTCCCACGCCGGCGGTGGCCCACTTGACCTTGGCGCACAGGTTCACGCTCGGCGCGGTGATTTCGGCGTCTCACAACCCATACAGGGACAACGGCATCAAGTTCTTCGGCCCGACTGGGTTCAAGCTTCCGGACGAGACCGAGACCTCGGTCGAGGAGGCCTTCCTCAAGATTCTGGAGCAGGAGGTCCTCGCGGGCGGCGACGCTGCGGGGCTTCCGGCGACCGAAAGCCAATTCGGCGAAGAGTACCTTCTGTGGCTCTTGTCGAAGTGGCGCGGCCCCAGCCTCGATGGCTGGAAGATCGTGCTCGATTGCGCCAACGGCGCCGCCTTCCGGCTAGCGCCAGCACTCTTTGAAAAGCTCGGCGCCAGCGTCATCAAGACCGCCTGCGCCCCGAACGGAACCAACATAAACGAGAAGTGCGGCAGCCTTCACCTCGAGAACCTCTCCCGCGAGGTCAGGGCGCGCGGGGCGCGGCTGGGCCTCGCCTTCGACGGCGACGCGGACAGGTGCCTGGCCGCCGGCCCGGGCGGCGAGGTGCTCGACGGCGACTACGTCCTATACCACGACGCTCTCCTGCGAAAGACGGAAGACCGCCTGTCCGGCAACTGGGTGGTCGGAACGGTGATGAGCAACCTCTGGATCGAGCAGGCGCTTGGCAGGAACAAATTGAGATTCTACAGGGCGCCGGTCGGCGACCGTTACGTTCTATCGTGCTTGCAGGACAGGGGCGCCCTTTTGGGTGGCGAGCCCTCCGGCCACGTCCTGTTTCTGGATGAAGTGACCACTGGAGACGGGCTTTACACGGGAATGGTTTTCGCCGCGCACGCCAGGCGCTACGGCGACGCCTCGGCGCTTTCGTCCGGCATAGTGCCCTTCCCGCAGAGGATGGTGAACCTTCGCGTCTCGCGCCGGTGCGACCTGGCCGAGAACGGGGCCATCCAGGCGGCGCTCGCAAAAGAGACGGAAGCGCTGGGCCATGACGGAAGGATAGTCATCAGGTTCTCCGGTACCGAGCCCCTCTTGCGGCTAATGGCCGAGGCGAAAACCGACGGGCAGGTGAACGGCGTGCTGGAGCGCCTGTCCGTGGTCCTATACAGGGAATTGGGAAAGGCGGAGGTGCCCGCATGAAGCTCGGAGTGAACATAGACCACGTGGCGACGTTGAGGCAGGCCAGGATGGGAATCGAACCGGACCCGGTGCACGCCGCCGTTCTTTGCGAGCTGGGGGGCGCCGACGGGATCACGGTTCACCTTCGCCAGGACCGCAGGCACATCCAGGACCGCGACGTCGAGCTGCTCAAACAAGCCATCTCCACGAAGCTCAACATCGAAATGGCTGCCACCTCGGCAATGGTCGAGATGGCGGCCTCGGTCCAGCCGTGGCAGGTCACGCTGGTCCCGGAGCAGCCGAACGAGGTGACCACTCAAGGAGGACTTGACGTGATCCTCAACGAGGGCCACGTGAGGCAGGTGGTGTCGCGCCTTTCGTCGCTAAACATCCGGGTGAGCATCTTCGTTGACGCGTCGCTCGACCAGATCCGCGCGGCCCACAAGGCCGGAGCGAACGCCATCGAGATAAACACGAACGCCTACGCAACGGCGAGAACCGACGCGAGCCAAGCCGCGGCGCTCAAGTCGGTGGACGAGGCGGCGAGGATGGCCGCCAAGCTCGGGCTTGCGGTTCTGGCCGGCCACGCCCTGAATTACAGGAACACCGCCCCGATTGCGGCCATACCGGTCATTGACGAGCTGAACATCGGCCACTCCATTCTGGCGCGCGCGATCTTCACCGGATTGAAGGAGGCCGTCTCGGAGATGAAGGCGATTCTGGTCAGGCGGCAGGAGAGGCTTCCCGGGCTGGCCGCGGCCCTGTAGCGAAACCGGCTGGCGTCAGGAGTTCATCTCGGCCAGGTACGTTTCAAGCCGTGCCACTTCAATCGCGGCCTTGGGGTCGAAACCGACGGCGTAGCGAAAAACGCGCGTCAATTGGGGCGTCCCTTCCCGCCTGAGGACCGTGCCTGGAATCACGAGGCCGTCGAGAGTCGAAATCCCCTGGAACGCCCAAAAGAAAAGCCGCCCGGCCGGCAAATGTTGCGCGCTTTCCACCACCATCCCGCCGGCGTTCACCGAAAGCGTGACGGCCGTTCCGTAAACGGAGCCCGGCGCGTGCAGCGCGTTGACGTAAATCCTTACCTGGCGCCTCGCCCCGGCGCGGACCGTCAGCCCGAGCGCCGAGATCAGCGCCTCGTTCGCCTTCTCGACGCTGCAAGGGGAAGGAAGCACTCCGAAAACCGAGGGCCCCAACTCCTCTATGGATATTGACGGAGTGAGCAGGAGAAGACTGAAATCGCGGCCGCACGATGGCGAAGCGGCCGTCTTGCGCACGAACTCCAGAAACCCCGTCGCCTTCGGCCATTCCTCGGCCACCACGAGGCCCCGCCGCAACGAAAGCGCGAGTTTCTCCCCCTGGCGGTAATCGGTGGCGTCGTGGACCTCGACATCGGGCCGCGAAAGCACGGTGTTCCTCCACCAGCCGTCCATGCCAGAATGTGAGATAAGGACAACTACGTGATCCACCGCTTCGCCTTTGCCCCCACCAACGAGAGAATAGGCCTTGTGGGGCCGCTTGTCAAATTCAGGCGGAAGCGGCGAATGGCCCTGGCGAAGACAAAAAGGGCGGCGGGCCCGCTACGGCCTGCCGCCTCGAATCGAGGAAGCCAATGGAGGATTGCCTAGAAACTTAGTTGCAGCGTCAACTGGACTCGCTTCTCGTTGGGAATCTTCGGGTCTTCGTGCTGCTTGACCTGGTAGTCGAGGAGCCATTTGTTCTGCTTGAACATTGTGTACGAGACGCCGGCGATCGTAGTCTTCTGTATGTCGTCAACCGGCCCGTTGAGCCCGTCCGGGTTGGGGTCGAAGCGGTCGAACCTGCCGATGAGCCCCAGCTTCGCGCTGTCCAAAAGCCTCACGTTCGCGAAGAGCGAGTAGCCCTTCTGCTTCCTGGCGCTACCGTCCAGGTTGAGCGCCGTGCCGGACTGGTTCCCCTTGCCGTTGAAATACTGGGCGGTTCCAGTGAAGTGCTTGGACTCGTAGGATACCATGCCGATGAAGGTTGACCAGTCCGGAAGCTCCTTCCCTGGAATCTTCGCGACGTTGCCTTTCCCGTTTATGCCGAAGACGCTGAACTGCAGCCCCGGCGCCAGGTCTGGAAGCGGCCTGTAGCTGAAGCGGGCCTCGACGACCTTGTTCGTGTTGTTCTCCGCGGCGTGGTATCCAGCGCCGGTGTAGACGCCGAGCTGCCAGCTTCCGTAGCTGCCAGCGTAGGCGCCGTTGACATCCTTCTTGTAAGAATCGGGCAAGTCCTTCCCGAAGTTCGATCCGGCTATGACGCCCATGTCGGCGCTGTTGAAGATGCCGTTTCTCTCGATGAACATCTCGTCCTGCATCCTGAAGCCGTTTATGGACTCCTCGAAGTCGAGCCAGGGGATGTGGACCTGGCCGAACTCGGCGTAAGGGGCCGAAAAGGCTTCGTTCCCCCTCCAGTGAAACTTGCCATACAGATACTTGATGCGCGGCTTCCAGTCGCCCGTCGCATCGCGCGTCACGTCGGTCGTGAAGCGAGCGTTCAGATAGGGGGTTATGTCCTTCTGAACGTCCAAGTAGCCGCGCTTCAGAAGAAAGTCGTTGTAGGACGCGGTCTGGTTTGCCACCCCCGCATATTTGTCGCCATTCTGGTAAGAGATGTAGAAGAGCCCGCCTATTTTGAGGCCCTTGAGCGCATCTGGCAGCTCCGCCTTGGGCGGGTTGGCCTTGAGCGTCTCGGTGACCGCCTCGCTAACCTGCGTTTTTGCCTCGGCTTTCTTCTGCGCCTTTTGCGCGTCGTACTGCGCCTGAACCGCCTGCGCCTGCTCCATCGTGATCACCTTGTTGTCCACGAGAAGCTTCAGGAGCGGGTCCATCCCCTGCGCCTCCTGCGCCACGGCGGCTAGGCTCGCGAGGGCGAGCAGGGCGGCTCCCAGCATGGTCTTCAGCATTATCTTCATTGCCACCTCCTTATTTGGGGGCCCTTTAATGCTGGAGCGCTTCGCCCCGCGGCGGGCCTTCACCGGCGCCAGAATACCCGAACCGGTTGGCTGCTTAATGTCAATATCATTGCGGCAGCGAAACAAATTGCGGGGGCCGGCATCGGCGGGCGTACGCTTGCCAATAGGGCGCAAACGCGGTACGCTTGAAAGTGAAGAGGGGCTGAACTCTCATGAAAACGGGTCCGATGGCAAAGAAGGAGCCGCCGCTGGGGAAAAATCCCCAGGCTGTTTTCCCGCTGCGCGCCGCGGCGGTTGACATCGGCTCCAACGCAATCCGCTTCGTGGCGGGGGAATTCCAGGCCCCCGGGGCCTTTTCCGTCCTGGCCGCCGAGCGCGTCGCCGTGAGGCTAGGCCACGAGGTGTTTCTCACGGGCAAGCTCTCCAAAGGCGCCGTGGACGCCGCCGTGCAGGCGCTGACGAACTTCAGAAGGACGCTCGACAAACTCAAGATTAGCCACGTCAGGGCCGTCGCCACGAGCGCCGTGCGCGAGAGCATGAACGGCGAGGGCTTCGTGCAGCGGGCGCGCAAGGAGGCCGGCTTCGGCCTCGAAGTGATTTCAGGTTTCGAGGAGGCCAGGCTCGTCCACCTCGCCGTCCGCCAGCGGATCCCGATGGGCGACCAGGCATGGCTGCTTGCCGACCTCGGCGGCGGAAGCGTGGAGGTCTCGCTCGCAGATGGCTCGGGCGTCCTCTGGAGCGAGTCCCATACGATGGGAGCGGTGAGGCTCCTTGAGGAACTTTCGGGCGGCAGCGAGGATCCTGGGCGATTCATGAAGCTTCTCGAGGAATACGCCTCGACGCTTCAAATCCCTTCCGCCAGCGGCGCGCAACCCCGGCTTGGCTACATTGCCACTGGAGGCAACGCCGAAGCGATAGCGGCGCTTACGGGCGAGAGGCCGGGGCCTAGAGGCGTGAGCGTGGTCCCGATGGAATCGCTCCGCCGCCTCATCGAAAAACTCGCCCGTCTTTCATACCGGCAGCGCATCGCCGAGATGGGCCTCGGGGAGGACCGCGCCGACGTCGTTTTGCCGGCGGCCATCGTTTACGAGAGGCTCGGCAAGCTGGCGGGCGCGGGCGTAATTCACGTCCCCCACGTCGGTCTGAGGGAAGGCGTGCTCTACGACCTGGCGGAGACGCTCACCGAAAAACCCTCCCACGAAAGCTCGCAGGACCGCCAGGCGATGCGCGGCGCGACGGGGCTGGGCAGGCGCTATTTCTTCGACGAGTCGCACGCGCTCCACGTCGCGAAGCTGGCGGCCTCGCTTTTCGGCCAGACGGAGAGGCTGCACGGCTACGGCCCAATGGAAATGCGGCTTCTTACGGCCGCCGCGGCCCTTCACGACATCGGGTCCTACATCAGCTTCAAGTCGCACCACAAGCATTCTTACTACATCATCGCCCACTCGGAGCTGCCGGGGTTCTCCCCTCGCGAGATGATCCTGGCCGCCACGATCGCCAGGTACCACAGGAAAGGCGGGCCGAAGCCGCGCCACGAGGAGTACGCGCTCCTGGCCCGCGACGAAAGGCGAAAGGTCGAAGTGCTCGCCGCCTTGCTCCGGCTCGCTGACGCGCTCGACCGAGAACACAGGCAGAGCGTGAGGTCGGTTTTCGCCACGGAGAAGAACGGGGCGATGGAGATTGCCCTCGACGGCGAGGGGGACCTGCTCCTCGAGCGATGGGCCTTGCGGCGCAAATCGGACCTCTTCGAGAAAGTTTTCGGCGTCAAGGTGCGGGTTTCTCCGAACGGAGGAAAGGCATGAGCGGCGACGGGCTTCCTGGCAAACTGGTCGCGGTGGAGGGGCTTGACGGCTCCGGCAAGTCCACCCAGGTCCACTTGATGCACCAATGGCTCTCCGGGCTGGGCTACCGCGTCTTTTTTACTCAGTGGAATTCGAGCGATCTCGTTAAGGAGGCAACGCGCAAAGGCAAGAAGAGACAGCTTCTCACCCCCACGACCTTCAGCCTGATCCACGCCACCGATTTCGCCGACAGGTACGAGAGGCAGATTCTGCCGATGCTGAAGGCCGGCTACATCGTCTTCTGCGACCGATACATCTTCACCTCGTTCGCCAGGGATTCGGTGAGGGGCTGCGACCCAAGCTGGCTGAGACAGCTCTATGGCTTCGCCATGCAGCCCGACATTACCTTCTACTACGACCTGCCTTTGGAGACGGCGCTCGGCCGGATACTTGAAGGGCGGCCTCGGCTGAAGTACTTCGAGGCCGGGATGGACCTCGGCCTGTCCCAGGATATCTTAGAGAGCTTCCGCATATTCCAGGGACGCGTCCTTGAAAGCTACAAAAACATGGCCAAGGAGTTCAATTTCACCGTAATGGACGCCACCAAGCCGATTCACGCGCTGCAGGAAAGGGCGCGAGAAATCATCTCGCAGCGCGTGGACCTCGCGGTTTACAGAAAGAGGATAGCGCTATGAGCCCGAAGCGATGCTACCGCCTGCCACCGCCGGGTGTTGACCTGTCGAAGCTTACGGGAACGCTCGTGGTCATAGAGGGGCCGGACGCCTCTGGCCGCAGCACCCACGTCGAGCTTTTGGCCCAGTGGCTCGAACAGAAGGGCTATGCCGTCGCCCAGGTCGGGCTCAAGAGAAGCGCGCTCGTCGGAGCGGAGCTTGAAAAGGCCAAGCAGGGGAACGTTTTAAGCCCCCGAACGCTCTCCCTCTTTTACGCCACCGATTTCTACGACCAGATGGAAAACGTGATGGTGCCGGCGTTGCGCGCCGGTTACGTCGTCATCGCCGACAGGTACATCTACACTCTGATGGGACGCGACATCGTTCGTGGCTCGGACCCCGAGTGGGTCGAGTCCGTTTACTCCATGGCGCTCGTACCCGATGCCGTGCTTTACTTCATGGTGTCGGCGCGGACGCTCGTCGAGAGGACCTTCCAGGCGCACGGCCAGCTCGACTACTGGGAATCGGGAATGGACACGAACCTCGGGACCGACTGGTTCGACAGCTTCATGAAGTACCAGCGGAAGATGCGCATGGAGTACGCCAGGATGCAAAAGAAGTACGGCTTTGAAACGGTCAACGCCAACCGGACCGTCAGGGCGGTTGACGCCGACCTGCGGCTGCGCGTCGAGCGGGTGCTGGGAAAAACGATCGGCGGGTGACCCCGGCGAGCAATGGAAGAGGGCCAAGGCGGAGGGCTCGGATTAGAATGACCGCCGGCTGTAATTGATGGCTGATGTTTAAGGAGAGTTTCGGTGGAAGCAGAAGATACCGTCTCGAAGGACGAGAAGGAGAAGACTGGGCCGAAGGCGGGCGGCGGGAGGGGCGAGGCTCTCTCGAAGCGCGCGCTGCTCGCGGCTGAACTTGCGGCCGAGATTCAAGGATTAAGGCCCGTCCTCAAGGACATGCTCGAAATATATAGAAGCCGCGTGGACGGACAATTGGCTGGGCTCTGCGAAGTGCTGGCAGGGCTCGATGGCTCAGGAAGCCCGCTGCCTCCGGCGAAGATAGAGGCGCGGATGCTTGAAGCGGTCAGGGCGCTCAAGATCAAGGCGCGCAAAGGACGCGCGAAGGACCTCGCCAGGATCGAGGAACTGGCCAACGTGCTGTGGGCCATGATGCCGCAGGACAACTGAGAGGTTATCCGCGGGCGCCAAGCCCGCGCCAGCCACCATTGCTCAAGCAGAACCGCTGATGGGAGCGCCGTTGCGCGCCGCCATCAAACGCTTGCTTGACGTGACGTATTGCCCGGAGGCCTGCCATGCAGAGGCGGTTCAAGATACTGGTTGCCGACCCGGAATGTGACGGCTACGCAAAAGAGGTCGAAACCTATTTCCTCTCGGCCCATCCCGACTGGCATCTCCGGTTCGCCCGCGCCCCCGAAGAGGCCCAGGCGGCCCTCGACTCATTCAAGCCCGACGCCGCCGTCGTGGCGATAGAGTTCACCCAGGGCGGCCGGGAAGGGGTCTCCCTGCTTTTTTACGTGAGGCGCCACCTTCCCAAGACGCCCGTCATCCTTATTTCCGGCTCCTGCGATGCCAGGGCGCTCCGCGACGCCTTCCTCTCGGAAACGGTCGGTGAGGACATGAAGCGGCTCGAGGTTGATCCCGAAGGATTCCTCTTCCGCGAGGAGATGGGGGCACACGGCAACTACGCGCCTCTGGCGGCGCTCGTCTCCTCGGGGCTTCACAAGTACGGGCGGGTCCGCAACACCACCGCCATCCTGGTGACCCACGGAACCGATACGATGGCCTGGGGGCTCGCCTACCTTCGCTACGCCTTGAAGAACCTCACCGCCAACGTGGCCGTAACCGGCTCACAGGTCCCGCTTGAAGGATACTTCTCGGGCTCTGACGCATTGGGCAACCTGAAGACCGCCGTTTACCTCTTGAACCGTCTGAGGCCGGCGCGGCTTTTCGCCGTTTTCAACAACGGGAAGAACGTCTTCTCGGGGAGGCTGACCAAGTACCGGAAGTGGGACGCCGACGCCTTCGACGGGAAAGTGGCCGCCAGCGCCGGCGTAGACGGGATCATGGCCATGCGCTCCGACTGGGTTCTGATCCCCTACGAGGACCAGAAGCTGAGGGACCTCCACCTGATTCGGACGGGCGGGACGATCGAGTCGGCGAGGGATTCGACCGACCTCGGGGCGCTGAAGCCGACGGGCGATTTCGTCTGGAAGTACCTCAACGATCCCCTCTCGGGCCTCTTTTCAAACGCCCACCGCCACGACCTCTTCTCGCTCGACTCCTCGAACGTTTCCTACGAGGAGTGGGCGGAAATCGCAGAGGCGATCTCCGCGATCGGCGTGGCGCGCGCCGACACGGCTTTCGATCTGACGGTCAGGCCGGTTTTCTCCAACCCTCTTTTCACCACCGAGCAGTACGCCTCCCAGTTCGCGGCGTGCGGCAAAGGGGCGATCTTCGCCGGGTACGGCGGAGGCAACGCCAACGTGAGGGAGGATTCGAGCCGCTCGGTTCTGCCGGCGCTGAAGGAGGCGGTGGCCCAAGGAAAGCTGGTCGCCATCACCTCGCAAGTGCCGCTGGAGCCCTACGACGTGGAGTACGAGACGGGCCTGAGCCTTCTCGAAGCGGGCGGCTTTCCGTGCGGCGACCTGCCGCTCGCCGACGCGCAAGTGAAGCTGAGCTACCTCCTCGGCCACTGCCAGGAGGTTGAGGCGGCCGCTGCGCAGGCGGGGGTGGACCGCTGGAGGCTCTACGTAGCCGCCTTTCTTTCCGGCGTTTCGATGCGGAGGGCCCACGGCCTCGACACCTTCCGCAGGGTGCTCGGCATCAAGGACCGCCCGCTCAGGATTCTCCCTCAGGACCCCTTCGCCGGCCGCCCGTTCAACGATGCGCTGGGCGAAGTGATCCGCGCTCTCAAAGGCGCCTAGCGCCACCTGACGGCAAGGGCCGGCTTGCGCCGGCCCTTGCTCCTGCAAATTTCGCCACAAAAAACGGGCGGGGATTTCTCCCCGCCCGCCTGAATCTAAGGCTTCAATAGGCTACGGCGTGCCGCACGTTCCCGTGTTGTTCTTGGTGGTCATGCCGCAAACGCCGCTCGGCGTCGTGCCCTCCGTCGTCAAACCCCACGGGCCCTCCGTGGTTGCGCCGTCGTCGCCGACGACGAAGAACCAGAGGTAATGCGAGGAGTCGTTGGACGGATCGGGCGGCGTCCACGTCGCGGTGCCCGTGGTTCCAAGCGCGCACTGCCCGCCAACCACCACCGGCGAGCTGCCCATCGTGCTGCCCCAGCCGTAAATGACGTGGTAGTTCGTCGATGCGCAGTCCGTCGCATCCCACGTCAAGTTGCTGCTGGCGTCCTTCGTGATCTTCGTCGGCGTCACACTGTAAGGGACCGGCAAAGGAGTTGGCGCGGCGGCACTCCAAGTAACCGTGGTAGCCTGCGCGTCCGTAACATTGGCGCAAAGTCCGCTGGAATCTGTCACTTTGCAATTGTAGGTGTGGCTCCCGGCCAGCGCCTTGTTGACTGGCAAGTAGGCGCCAACAGCCCCCGCGATGTCCACGCCATCCTCCGTCCACTGGTAATGATACGGCGAAACGCCTGCCGTATGCTGGATGGATAACAAGACGTCCTGGCCGACGGCCGCGGAAGCCGAGTTCGGTGTTACGTCGGCAACCATTGCACACCCGGAGGTGGCGCACGAAGTGGCGCCGTAATTTGCTGTTACTTGCACGTCGTCGAGGAACCAGCCCGCGGCCTGTGTCGTCGCATCAGAGCTGCCCGTAAAGGCTATGGCGAGCGTGCTCCCGGCGCACGGCTTGCCGTCCACGTTGGAACACGCGGCGTCCAGGTTGACCGTCGTTGAATACATCTGCGAATTGAAATTTCCGTTCCAGCAAGGATAGTTGGCGCCCAAGACATTATTGGTGCCTGTAATTCCGTTGTACGTCCGGCCGGAAATCGCCGAGGAGGGGATGAAGTAGTAGGTGGCCGTGGGCTGTTTCTGCATGAGAAGGAGAGCGCCATCGCCGGCTGCAAAGTTCCCTCGCTGGTAGAAAGTCAACTGCACGTTCGTTGCGTCAAAGGGGATGTCCAACCCGTATATGTTTGGCCTGGGGCTGGCCAAAGAGGCGACGCTCGCCTGGTAGTTCCCGACGCACGTACTCCCGCCCCAGCGAAAAATGTGAGACGACGATTGGTTCGGGGTGCAGGCCATTACGCCGCGCCAATCATTCGCGTTCCCTACAAAGTAGCCCGTGTCCCATCCTCTCGTCCCCGTTCCCGACTCAAAGTTGTCGAAGAATATCTGGCCTCCAGTCTGATAGGCTCCGCTCGGGCCACTGCTCTTGATCACCAGGTTGGCATCTTCATTGCCACCGCAGGGGCCGCTCCCCGTTCCGGAATTGTCTTCGGCCCTGACAACGTAGTAGTAGGAAACGCCGTATGCCAGTCCCGCGCTGTCGGTATAACTGGTGCCGCTCACGCACTTTGCGATGAGCGTCTTGGGCCCGGGAAGGAATGACGCCGATGAAGACCGGTAGACGTTGTAGGTCACCGATGTCCCGCAACGCGGAGTGGCGGCGGTCCAGGAGAGGGCTATCCCGCAAGTGGATGCAAACGCGCTTGAAACCGACGTCACGCCGGCGAAATCGGGAGGCTGGGTGCAAAGCCCCGTCGTGGCTATCTGTGCGCATGGAGAAAAGCTGGATTCGCAGTAGTTGGAGGTGTAAGCCTTCAAGTAATAGGAATACGTTTGCCCGCCGGAAACCGAAGTGTCGCTATAGTTCGTTCCCGCAATGTTACCAGCTATCAGCACCAAACCGGTGCCTGGACAGGATCCGAAGGTGCGAAAAACAGCGTAGGTCGCGGCGCCGGAAACGGCGCTCCATGATAGGTCAACCTTGTTCGCTGATGGCGCCGTTAGACTTGGTGCACCCGGCGCGGCGGTAGGCGTACAGCCGGTGCAAGCCGGATAGCCCTTCACGTAGATGTCGTCAAGAGCGCATTCAATCAGGCCACCCGTCGCCGTTCCATCGGCCACTCGGACGCGAACCTTCATGTTGCTGGTCAAAGCGAGAAAACCTTCCAGGTTGATGACGGAATTGTTCCACTGGTTGATCGCCGCTCCATTCTTGATGGAGACGGAATCGGGAATCTCATCTATCAGCGTCCAGGTGGAACCTCCGTCGTTGGAAGCTTCGAGCTTGTAGTAGTCACCGGCGTCATCGGTGTATTCGTTGACAAACCAGCGCCACATGTCCAATCGGACGTTGGGGAAACCGGTGCCGTTGAAGGCTGGCGACGTGGCGATCACTTCGCCGCCGTCCACGTCGTCAACACCGGCTTGACTCGGGTCTGGGTTGGCCGCGGTGTATAGGCAATTGGGGCTGTTATGCCCGCTTCCAGGCTGGCAGGGCTCTCCGAGGTTCCCAACCGTGGCGTTGGGTTGGCCGCGGATGAAATCTCCAGTCGTCGCGGCTGGAGTTCCCTTTGTGGCGACCCAGTCACTGCTCGACTCAAACGTCTGTTGGTAGATCGTAGTTGCAGGCCCGGTAGGAGAGGCGCCCAGCGTCACCGCATTGGCGTCACCGATGCCGCTGATTGAATCGAACGCCCTTACGGCGTAGTAATATGTCGTTCCGAAAATTACGCCCGTATCGGTGTAGGTCAAGCCAGACAGGCCTTGAACAATCGAATTTGCGGGCGACGGATTGAAACCTGAAACCGTCGAACGGTAAACGCCGTAGGTGAGCGTTCCGCCGCAATTTGAAGTACCTGCGGCCCATGTTAGCACGTTCCCGCAGTTGCTGGCAAGCGCGTTCATGGCGGATGCTATACCCGAGAATGTTGGAGAGAGGTTGCAGGTACCCGCAGCCGTCGCTGAAGCTTCGGCCGAATTGACCGACTCGCAGGTTGAAAAAGATCGAATCACGTAATAGTAAGTAACCCCGCCGCTGACGGCAACGTCGCTATAAGCCGTCAATGCGCTCGAGACTTCCGTCAACAGAGAATAACCGCTAGTGGCAGTCCGCCTGTAAATGTTGTAAGAGATTGTCCCCGAAACGGCGTTCCAGCTCAAGTCAATCCTGTAATTCCCGTTGGGGGTCGCCGAGAGGCCCGACGGGGCGTTCGGCGGCGTGCATGAGAGCGGGGTGGCCTGGCTGCAGTTGCTCAACGCGCCGAAACAACTGGCGTTGCTGCCAACTGGTTGGATGCGGTACGAATAGTTCACTCCATTGACCACCGTCGAGTCGGTATAGGTCGTGACGGCTACGTTGGCCACTTTAGTATAGCCGGCGTCACAGCCGACCTCGTTTCTCAGCACGTTGTACGAAGCGGCCCCCACCGAGGCGCTCCAATTGACCAGCACCTGCCCGTTCGCGGCAGTGGCGTTCAGGATCGGCGCTGGAATCGTCCCGCAGGATCCGTCATCGGTATTGACCGTCGTCGAGCAGGCGATATTGTGGCGGTTGAACGCGGCATAAATCGCGGAGGCGTGGGGCGTGCCGTTCGCGAGGTTCCCGTCGGCGTCATCTACCGCCCTGAATACGATATAGAGGTTGCCGGCGTTGCAGCCAGTCGTTACCAGCGTCGAGGTATTGCAGCCGTAAGCCGCGGTCGCCGTGGAGCGGCTCAAATACCAGAGCCGGTCCACCGTTTGCCAGGCCGTGGCGGCATCCATTCCCCAGGTGACGAGGTCGCGGGCGGCCAAATCATAAATCGCCTGCGATGAAATGGCTGATTCACAGTGGCCTTCGTAACCGCACGGCCCTCTGTAGCTGGTACTGGTTTGACAATGGAAGCCGGTCGTCGCGTTGAGCATCGTTGAGATCGCGGGCAGGTTTCGAACGTGCTTGCCGTAATCTAGGTCGCGAACGCCCGTGCATGCAACGCAGGTGTCGCCATACCCGGTGCAGTTCACTCCCATAAACCCGTTGCCCAGGCAAGAGAGGTGGGTTTGCAGCAACGCCGTAGTGTCCCCGTAGGTTTCGCCGGTCCCGTTATCGGGGCTGCTGCCGTCTCCATCGTTGGCGTCGAGGCCGTGGCCGAATTCGTGAAGCGAGACGCCGGGAAGCTCTCCGGTATTCCAGCAGCCCCCGCCGGAGCGGAAGAAATTCAGTGAACTGCCATTCCAGTAAGCGTTGCAGGTCGTCGTGGTTCCGTTCACATTATCAGTCACCTTGCCCTGCAACCATGTGTTCGACGGAAGGTAGTTCAACGCTTTCATCTTCAAAAGAGTGACGTTGTAATATTGAGTCCTAGCAGCGTGCGTATTGCCTGCTCCACCGGTGCCGGGCGTCGCACAGTCAATTCCGGTACTCATCCCAAGGTTCAAGTCACCAGTCGTCGTCGAGGCACTGATGCTGCCGCAGCTATCGGCTATCGTGACGTACTTTCCGTTGAGCGTCGTTGTTCCGCTCGTGCCGGGAAACGCGCCTGCCGCGTCCGCATAGGTCGTGGTTCCGCTATAATTGGCGTAGGGCATCGGCTTGTCGCTTTCCGGCACTGGCCGGTCCTGCGTATAGACCCCGCCATGAATACTGCCGTACTCGTTGGAATCACGGAAGGAGAGCATCTCGCCGCTCTGGGCGTCCACACGCGCTTCCCACGTCCCTGGCACGCCGTCTCTGCGGAAGGAAAGGATCCATACGAGCCGATAATCCAGCCCCGTTCCCGGTTCAACCTGCGCTCCCGAAAGCGCCTGTGGCGTGCCAACCGGAATTATCAAGAGGCGGCCTGGCTCGACGACGGTGTCCGCACTTTGCGAGGGAATGTCGGCAACGAAAGACTTGACGATCTCCCAGGCCGTGTCCAGCGTGATGGCCGGCGCAGCACTGATGTTTTGAAGGGCGGGGCTTATGTATTCCTGCCCGAACTGAATGAGATTGCCGTGGTTGATTCGAAAGACGACGCGCGCGTTCTCGACGGGCACGCCTTGATGTACTACGTCGAACTCAAGAAAGTAGAGGTAATCGGCGACCGGCCCGGAGGCTGCTTGGTTCAAGGTCAGCTCGTCAACCTTCGTCCCGAACAGCCCCGGATTCGCTTTGATGAATTCCCTCGCCTTGGTGGCGACCACCGCCAGTGGAACGTCCCGTCCTCTGATGCCGGCTGGAAGGCCGAGATCCCTTCCGGTTACCGAATTCCGCCACCCCGTTCCCGGAATCCAGGGAATGCCCTCGCCCTCAATCAACGCCGGCTCGCCTGTGACCCTATCGAAGAGCAACGTCCATTGGCCGCCGCCGTTATCATAGAGAAACTTGTCATAGGCCTCGGCGGCCGGAAGGCTGCCTGCTACGGCTCTGGCTTCGTCCAGAAGCTGTACCTGAGTGGGCGCCTGGGTGATCGCCTTTGAAAAGGCCACGTCATCCAAGCCGGAAGCCCTTTTCTTCACAGCCTGAGCAAACGAAGGCACGACAATTATTGACGCGCACAACACGGCGCAACCAAACACTACGACAATCTTCCACCACCTTGCGTTCATGGCAACCTCCCAGTTTGTTCGTCCTCAAGATCGTGACACAACTTTGGCAGAACAGCGACCGACGACGGTCCAGAAGCCGACCGCACCCAATCTTATACCTTCAAGAGCGGAGATTTGCAAGCGCGGCTCGCCTGCTCAAATCTCTGCAGGGCACGTTCGGCGCAAGAACAAACTTCGGCGAGCTGGCGCGATTGCCGGGGACTCGGCGAGCCGAACCCGACAAACTCAGCGTTTCTGGCCGCCTGGTGCCATGGGCGTCATTCCAAGAGGAGCTGTCCTTGACATGCCAACCGGCCGGAAGGGAGATGCCGCCGGGTTGAAAGGAGGTCGCGCCGGCTCTTGCACTGACGTGCTAGCAGGCTCCCTCGGAGCATAGGAATAGCCAGCCTCTTGCGGCTTGTCGGCCATCACCTCTTCCTGCGCTTGCGCCGCGTCCGTGACCACCGCCTTCGCGGCCTGCGCCGCCTCTGCCGCAGCGGGCCCTTCGTTGCGAACCTCCGAGATGCTGGAAGTCATGACGGCCATCTCGCCGCCATCCAGGTTGAGGTAGGTCCACGCGCCGGATTGGCGGTGGGCGGAGACGACCAGCGACCTGTGATCCTTGAAGACGACGACCTCTTGGCCAAACGCCGAAAGACATGTGAAGGCGATAACCAAGAGGAGAAGCGGTATTCTCAGACATTCGAAAGCGGCATCTTGGCGCTGACGGCAGGAAACGCTCCGTCCAGCTGGAGCAGGCCCCGGACCTTCTGACGATTCCCCGAATCGAAGGGATTTCATCGCATCCCCGTGTCCCAATGCAGGACGACCTGCACGTAGTCCCCGCTGACAACCGTCACCTTCGCCGAGTCTCCAAGCGGATTGCGCCCCGCGGGCAAGCCTGCGGGCAAAACGGTGTAGTGCCCCGGCGCCAGAGAGACCTTGAAGCGGCCTTGGGCATCGGACTGAAAAGCCGCCGCCATGTTCCCGTCTTGTCCCAATACTTGGAAAGTCCCGCTCACCGGCTTGTCAGGGCACGGCCTGTCCGAGCGGGCCGGGCCCGGGCACATCGGGCCCTTCAGCACAATGCCGGCGATGCCCGATTCTGGAGGGCCATTTTGAGCGAGGCTGTGGGGGAAGGCGGCGCATCCCAAAAAGACGAGGCACAGCATGAGATTCCAAAGCGACCGAGCTTGCAAGAAAAGCGTTCGGCTCATGCGGCCTCCGATAGAGTAAGATAGGGCCGTTTCCCTCAAAAAGCAAGCGCTTGTGATAACATTACAAATCGCCGGAATTGCCCTCCTCGTTTATTATGAGGCGGCAATGGCCGCCAAGGAGCCAACGGATGCGCCGAAGCCTTCTTTGGAGCAAGACACCAGCCACGCGCCCTCGTTGCAGCAGCAGGGCTTTCATTCTCTTTCTCTTTTCCCTTTCCATCGTATGCCTTGGGGATTCCGGTCCCACACCCAGCCCATTCACGAAGCTTGATTCCGACCTGAGGCGGTACATCGCGATTGAAAAGGCCGCGCTGGCCTCTCAGAAAAGGGAGGCCCACGCCCGCCAGACGCTCGAAATCCTCTATTACTATTTGAACGATATCAGAAACCACAGGGCCTTCTGGTCGCTTTGGAGCGCGCTCGACTGGAAGAAGGATACTATCAACGTGCTTTATCCGGGGTCAGGGTCTCACCTCGCCCCGCTGGTCTTCCTCTACGGCCCGAACCGTCTCAGGGAGGCCTCCTACACCTTCACCGAAATCGACCAGAGCGCCCCCGTTCGCATCGAGGCCCTGCTGAGAACCATGGAACGGGGCGGCATGTGCTCCGGCGTCACGGTGGCCATGGCACCCATGAAGCACACAGGGTTCGACGAGTCCTGGGCGGAGGCGCTCTCCTCGAAGGATGCCAAGGCGCTGCGCTCTTATCCCGAAATCTTCATCTCCTGGTACTTGTCGGCCGTGAGGCGCTTTCACGTCTCACCCGGATTCAGCGCGGATTTCACCTTCCGGGTGAGAGAGACGCGCGCCCGCATTCACATGCTGGTCAGCGTGCCCAGGGACGAAGCGCCCGGAAGCACAGCCTACTACCAGCAGTCCGACTTCAACGGGGCCGACCTTGTCATTTCCCACGACTGGGACAGCTCGCCGAGAACCAACCTGGAAGTCCTGTACGACCTCCTCAACTCCTCCCGAATCGCCCAGAGGAAAGCGCCGCTTTTCGTCATGATGGAGGACCTGAGGCGCTATCCCTTCCCGGTCGACCTCGCCCCGTTTCATCCTCTGGCCGTATCGGCCACCCCATACGGCCACAGGGAGCGCGTCTACCTGCCCGACGGCTCACGCCTGGACTCCGAGGACGGCCCCAGCCTCTACGGGGGGGGCGTCTTGCTCAAGCCCGACATCCAGCGTTTCAACCCGCTCAATCCCCAACAGCTGGAAACCTTTTTCAACCTGCTGCTCTTTTCGGGCTACCTGTACGACAGGGGAAACGTGGACGTTCTGGACAACTGCCTGGTGACGGCCCCTCCCCTGCTGGACCTGGGCGTGGGTTACGGATACAGGGATATTCTGGGACGCGACCGAAGGGGCGACGGCGAATTTCCCTCCAAGCTGGCCGAAGGGGCGATCCACCTGCTCCAGTCCCCGCTGGCCGATTCCCCGCAGATAAAGGCCGATCTATGCCGCCTGATCTCGCAGTACAGGGCGACGCTCGAATCCAAATCCAAGCGGGACGTGAAGGTATTGCTCGACGAGTGGACGCAGGACCAGAGCGAGCATCCTTTTCTGAAGGACCCGGCCACGAGAAAAAAATTCGCCGAAATTTACGCCGACAGGACCAGCGTCGCGGCTCAAGTCGAGAGGGACTGTTCGGCTTTCAGAGAGGCCCTTGGAGTATTCGAGAAAAATCGGGCGTTGATCTCTGAAAATTGCGGAAAGTAGGCGAGGAGTTCGCCGCCTGTTCCCAGCCGCCTTTCATTGAGGCTCGGCCTCGTTGCGATGCCAGAGGCCGCAGGCGGGGTTTTCCCAAGTACGTGTGTAGTGTGATTTGAGGTACTCGGAAAAAGGCTGGGCGGACGATTCGAACTGCCGAGTCGTGACGATCCATTGGACCTTCTGCTCGTCAAGAATCTTCATAACCTCTTTCGTCTGGCTCGGAGTCGTCGCCTCCGGCGGCATGAACCAGTCATAGGGAACAGGGCTGGGCCTTAGCGTCCAAAAGTTCAAGAAGGGCAGGCCGGTTGTCAAAAACGGTTCTTTCGGCTCGACGCGGTTTTCGATCTGGTCGAGCGTCTCTTGAACGAAGCGTGCTTCAAAGGGGTTGTTGGTGTAGAGGCTCCCCGCGGAAGCAGAGACCTTGTGAACGCGGGCCGCGTCGAATACTGCAAGCATCCTCTGGGCGCCATAAAAGGTGAAGGAGGCCAGCAATACCGCGGTGATGGCGGCAGGAATCCACCTTCGGCCCCTTGCGGCCTTCGTGTGCCATACCCAGAGCCCCCACGCCACAGTTACGGCCGGCACCGCTTGCGCCCACTGGAAGTTCAATCCGGCCCATCTGTGAAAGGCGGTGGCTACGAAGGAGAGACAGCCGGCACCCAAAAGGGCCAGCCGTGCTCTGTCTCCCCACTTCTTCCATAAGCCAAGCGCGATGACGGGAAGGGAGAGGTGCGGAATGAGAATGGTCACCACCGATGTGACGAGGACGTTGCCCATGTAGAAGGGTGCCTGAGACCACCCGCCGGAAGTCCAAACCGAGACCATCTCCTTGATCGTCGTGTACCAACCGCCGGTGTTTGCTTCGCAGTAGGCCGTCATGCCGTATACAACTAGGTCATACCATATCGCCGAAAAGCCGGCCTTGAAGACAAGCGGGAGGAAGAGGAGCGTAACCGCTGCCCCGCCGGCGAACCAACCAGCAATGGTCTGCTTGCGCCGATCCTTTTTTAGGAACGGAACCAGAACAACCGCCACGCCCAGCCACAGGTAGGCTCCCTGGTCCTGCAAGCTCCAAAACGCCAGCGCACCCAGCCCCCCCGCCGCCGCGGACCATACCGACACCCCGGAATCGAGACCGCGCTCCGCGCAGAGCAGAGAGCCGAGCACCAACACGCTGGCCAGCCAATGGTGGCTTGGAAAAGGCCAGAGGCTCACCCCCGAAGCGCAAAGGATGGCCACGGGCAAGGCCGCGAAAAATGGGCTCGGTATGTACCGCGTGGAAAGCCTGGCCGTCAGGACCACCAGCAGTACGCCCAGAAGAGCGCCAGCGACCCGTTCCGTCAAGATCGAAATACCGCCTGCCTTGAAAAAGAAGGCCAGGTAGTAGAAGGAGAAGGGGGTGATGATGGAGAAGAAGTCCCTGTAGGGAAGCTCTCCCTGCACGATTCGCCACGCCCCCATCGTGGTGACGCCTTCGTCGTTCACGATGATGCCGAAAAGCAGATGGGTGAGTGCCACGGCGATCGCGAACGCCACCACGGCCAGAAAGAGCCACCGGAAGCGCCGCGCGCCCCGCCCGAGGAGGGAAGCACCATCCTTTGCGCCGTTGCGGCTCTTCTCGGCCCCGGCGCCCCTCTTCTTCTCTCTTGGCGTTTTTTTGCCCACTCTTCCCTCTTGCGGAAGCATCGGCGCCGCGCGTGAACGTCGTGGCGCGGTCCTGGCGAGCGAGCCTAATGCCCGCCGTTCTCCACGCGGCTGATGTACTGCCGCACCATATTGGCGTCTGAGTCCGGCCCCAGCTCCAGGTAGCGCTTGTAGTGAGCCACCGCCTTTGCCGGGTCGTTCAGAAAGTTGGCGTAGATGATCCCGAGGTTCTTGTGGGCCACGGGATCAGCGTCGTTCTTAGAGAGGACGAGTTCGAAGACTTCCTTTGCCTTCTCCGGCCGTCCCTTCGCCAGATAGAGCCCTCCCAGATTCGCCAAGCTCTCCAGGTCGTCCGGATTGAGCTGGACCGTACGGCTGTAGACCTCTAGCGCACGGCCGATGTCCCTCAGATTGATCAGGAGCTCTCCGTAATCCTTCATGTATCCCACGGCTCTGGGATATTTTCGGAGCAGTGCTTCGTAGGCGTCGCGCATGGGTTGGGGTGAATGGGTTCGCGCGTACTCCCTTTTGGCCCGCTCGATGGCGGCTTCGTGGTCACAGACGATTCTGATGTCGGCGCGCTGGAGCGCCGCCATATTCGAGACCGGTATTCCTATGTAGCCGAGGCCCTGCAAGCCCTGCAGTTCCTTCGGCGAGGGGCTGGATGGATTCTCGGCGGCCCGCTGGATCGCGGAGAGCGCAAGCATGGCGCTGCACCTCGAGCGCATCCCGGCAAGTGGGTCCTTCTCTTTCGGGTTGTCGCTCAGATCCTCTGTTTCACCGGGGTCGGCGCTCAGGTCATAGAGCTCTTCCACGCCGTGCCGCATGTACATCCATCTGCCCTCGCGCAAGCCGAGGCAGGGGTTCACCGCGAATTGAACGGAGGGCTGAATCGTGAAAGAGGGAAGCGGGCGGTCCGCTCGGCCACTCGAAAAAAGGTCTTCGCCGTCCATAGGGCCCGCCGCCGAAAGTCCGAACCAGTCGCGCACGGTCGGGTCGATGTCCTCCAGCCGCCACGGCCTTGGGTGCGCCAGCGGCCTTTCGGGCTTGGGCCAGAGTATTAAGGGCACGTGAAGCGTCGAGCGATAGAGCGCCATGCCGTGGCCCATCTCGTGGTGGTCACCGAGCCCCTCGCCGTGGTCGCCGACGACGATGATCCTCCAGTTCCGCCCCTTGTCGTTTGCCAAATAAGAAACAAGGCGGGCGATCTGGCCGTCCACGAAGGCGGTCTCGGCGGCATAGGGGTTTCCCGGATAGCGGGGGTCGAAATCGGGCCTCGGCCGATAGGGAAGATGGAGGTCGTAGTAGTGAGCCCACAGAAAAAGTGGTTCATCCGGCTTCCGCCCGCTTATAAACGCCATCGCCGATTCAGTAGTGCTATTCCCATCGCGCGAACTCTCCCCCCCTCCAAATGCCATGGCGCCTTCATCATAGGCCGAAAATCCCCGGTCCAACTTAAACCTGCGGTCAAGGCTCAGGCTCGAGACGAAAGCCGCTGTCGCGTAGCCGTCCGCCTGAAAAGCCTCCGCCAGCGTATGTAGGCTTTGGGGAAGGGTGTAGCTGATACAATCCAGGACCCTATGATGTATCGGCCAGAGGCCCGTCATGATCGTGGCGTGGGCCGGCGTCGTCAGCGGGCAGGGCGTCTCGCACTCCGGCTCGTAAGCCCCTTCGCGGGCCAGCCGGTCAAGCGCCGGCGTCGCGACCTTGCCGCTGCCCGAGGCGCCAACGTAGTCCCAGCGCCACGTGTCAATCGTGACCAGGAGAAGAGAGGGCGCCCCGCTCGGGCGAAATGCAGGATACACGCTGGTTTCGCTACGCCTTTTCGGCGCTTCCTTAGTTTGCTTCGCATCTCGATTTCCGCAGGCTCCCATGCTTAACAATAGGAGAAGAAGCACTGAAGAAACCCCGCCGGTCATGCGGCACCTTCTCATCACTCACCTCACGGCCCTCTCCGGGCACCGTTATTTAACCACGCGAGAGGGGAAGAGACAAAGAGGCACCCCCGTGGCGCCGCGCAGCGCGCCTTTCATACAGAAAGAAAACGGGCGGGGAAGGCTCCCCGCCCGTTTGATTGCAAAGCCTATGAAAGTTACGGCGTGCCGCACGTTCCCGTGTTGTTCTTGGTGGTCATGCCGCAGACGCCGCTCGGCGTTGTGCCCTCCGTCGTCAAGCCCCACGGGCCCTCCGTGGTCGCGCCGTCGTCGCCGACGACGAAGAACCAGAGGTAATGCGATGAGTCCGATGACGGATCGGGCGGCGTCCACGTCGCGGTGCCCGTGGTTCCAAGCGCGCACTGCCCGCCAACCACCACCGGCGAGCTGCCCATCGTGCTGCCCCAGCCGTAAATGACGTGGTAGTTGGTCGAGGCGCAGTGCGCCACATCCCACGTCAAGTTGCTGCTCGTGGCCTTTGTGATCTTCGTCGGCGTCACGCTGTAGGGGACGGGCAGGGGAACGGTGCCGCACCCCGTCGTGATATTGACGTTGTGCGCCGCCGACAGATTGGAGCAGGCGCCGCTCGAATAGGCGACCGTATAGTTATGGCTGCCGCAGTCGGCCGGGGCGCTGGCGGTGTAAGTATTGGCGTTGGCGCCCGAAATGGCTGACCCATCTTTGTACCACTGGTAGCTGGCGAAGCCGGCTTCGGTGGTCAGGAGGGTGTTGCCGGGGCCGCTCCCCCCGGTGATCGTCGGCGTGGCCGTCCCCGCGGCGTCAGTGAAGCTCTGCGCGGGCGAATCGGAATAGCCGTAAGTGTTTATGGCTCTCACCGTGTAACTGTGGCTGTTGGAATCGCCCGGATTGTAGAGGGCGCCGGAGGCGTAGCCGGTGACCACGGAGGTCCCGTCCTTCGTCAGGTTGTAGCTTGCCGCGCCCAGGGAACCGGTGTAATAAACATGGATGCCATCTTGCACGCAGGCGCTGTTGTCCGTGATCAGGTTGATCGTTGGGGCGTTCGGAACGGCGCAAGTGCCCGTGCATGATGTCGCCTGGTTGACGAACTTGTACATGTCCACTTCGACGTCGTCAACATAAAAATAGCCGCTGCTTCCCACGCCGCGGAAGCGGATGCCAAATTGCGTGTTGTTGAAGATGGCGTTCGCGGCGGCCGGGCCGAACCCCGTGCCGGTGCCACTGTAAATGGACCAGTAGATCGAGCCGCTGAAATTGGCCCATGCCGCCGTGCCGGCTCCCGCTCCGCTCGCGATGTTGTAGAAGTTGGTTCCGTCCGGCGTGTAGTCAATGTAGAAGGTGTTTGTGCTGGCTGCCGCAAGGTCAAGAAAAGCATGGACCCGAACATCGGCGTCCACGCCGGTCGTGTCGAACTTGCGCCAGAGGTAAGCACCCGAGGTTCGGTTCGTTATTCGCGCGCTGTAGTTGTCGCCAGTCGGCGTCGTGACAGCGGTGCTCGCGCCAACTGTGCCAGCCGTCGTCCACGCGGTGGTAAACCCACAACGCCCGCCGGAGCCTGCCGTGGCTGGGGCCGTAGTGAAGTTGTCGTAGGCCACGTCGGTCGTTGTTCCGGTTACGCCCGAGTAGGGAGACGTGCAGCTCCCCTGAATGGTTCTTGTTCCGCCCCTAGTGTTCTGTGGATTGTGCGGCGAGGTGACGGTGCTGACGGTGGGCGGGGTGTAGCCGCTGTTCGAGGCCGTCAAGTTCATCACGAAAGGCAAATCGGCGCCCGAGGCGAGACCCGTCGGCAAGGCTATTTCGAACCCGTGATCAACAGGGGCATAGACGTAACTCGTGCCATAAGGGATATTCCCGTAACTCGCGGTGTTCTGGCAAATCTGCACCCCGGACGGGCATGAAGGGCAGGTAAGCGTCCCCACCACGTTGTAGGCGGTGTTCGTTCCGCTGTTGCCGAGGTAGATGATGAGGCTTCCCGACTCCCCGGCATCTGGAGAAGGTATCCACTTCGTCCAATCCGACAAGTTGTTGCAGTGGCTGTCATCGAACATCCAGTCACCATCGTTGTAAGTGATGTTGGGCATCGCGGTCGTGCAGACCTGGTTGTCGTTCGCCAGTGTATAGTTGGCGACCACCACGCTGTCAATCGCCATGTTGTCCCCGTAGGCGCCCGTCGCCAGGAAACCTATGCTGACATTTGTTTGGCCGATGTATGGGGTCAAGTCAACCATGTGATTAAGCCAAACTCCCGCCGCCGTCCCGCCCGTGGTGCGGTGGAAGGTGTTGAGAGTGGTCCACGTGGTGCCGCCGTCTGTAGATACCTGAACGGCAATATTATCGTCGTTGGTATAGGTTAAATCGTGCGTCATGTAGAAGCTGACTTTCGGCAGTGTCGCGCTCGCCAGGCTGAAGCTTCCCGTCGCGAGCCGCGACTGGGTGCCCGATGCGAAGCTGTAGGAGTTAAAGTAAGCCATGCCCGCCCCGGCGTAGGGCGACATCGTCGGGTTGGTCATGCTCGTCGCCCGCGCCCAATTTCCAGTGCCTGAGACCTGCGTGGCCGTCCAACCTAGGCTGGCATCGAAGGTGTTACTCGTGTAGGTCGTGCCCAACGTGGCATTCGCGTTGGCATTTTCGGTGAAAGAGTTAGCCGCGCAGGCGGCGTTGCCCGTCCAGGAACTGTCAATCGCTTGAATGTTATAGACCTTGAAATGGCAGAGTATGGGCCCCCCGCCTTGGGCTGTGTAGCGAACCTGAAAAGGCGCGCCAGCGGAATAAGCAGTCTGGCCTGCTGGAATGACATCCCAAGCAGCGGTGTTGTTCACGATAGTTATGTTGGCATTGGGATATGCAGGATCAACCTCTAACTGGGCTGTAAAGCCTGTCGGAAGGTCGAAAGCTTCGCTGTTTGTCATGGCTACATTCACGTTCAGCGTCTCTCCGTCATCCATGTAGGCATCGCCGTCGCAACCGCCAGAGAGCGGGTCAACGCTGGAAGCGCACACGTTCAGCGAGCAGTCGAGTTTCGAGTTTGAAGAGGTGTATGTAAGGCTGTCATCGCCAGTAAAGCCAACCCAGATGTTGTCGCCGTCCGCGGCGCCCAATTGGTCTGTCGTGACGCTGGAAACGGTGTAGTTGGTCGGCCCGCCCGAAATCGTCGCCGGATAGG
>JBBINO010000004.1:52778-63018 GCA_037443845.1 Acidobacteriota bacterium | reverse complement strand
CGTCATGCCATTTGGCGCAGGCGCAGCGCTGAAATGGATAAAGTCACGCGGCATGACGCAAAAACGCCGGAATGTTGGCATCGCGGTTGCAATGCTATAAGCCTGAAGGAGGACGCCATGAAAAAGAAAACTTTGGCCGTGATGTTGGTTGCGGGAATGACCCTCATCTCTTCGTACATGACCTTCGCCCAAATCTACGAGCGGGGCGCGTCGTCAAAGCCGGCTTCCCAGAGCGCGGTGACGCCGCCCGCCGCGCCTTCCGGAGTGATCGTCATCCCGCCCCAAAAGGGCATGCCGCCGCTCCTCACGGCGTACATCTACTATACGGCGCTCCAGTCGTCGGCCGGCAACCTCTCCACGCTCATCGGTCTCGCCGAGTCCTCCGCCTGCCCTCAGCAACTCTCGGTCTACACGAAGGCGCAAAAGGCCCTTGACGAAGCGAACAACGGCTTCGCGGCCGCCTGGAAGGAGTACCAGGGGCAGGCCGCTCTTCCCCGGGACCTGCAGGACTGGCACGACTTCTACGTGCTCGCCAACGCCGTCTTCGCCAACCTCAGCAAAGCGAGCGAATATTTCACGGAAGCCACGCAGACGCCGTGCTGGTGGTGACGGGCGAGCAAGAGCGGAGGGGGGGCGTAGCTCCCCTGGCCGCTTTGGACCGAGAGAACGGAAGACCCTCGCCGAGGAGGGCCGCCGGAAGAAGCGGTCCTCCTCTTGGGATGGAGGCAGCGCCATGAGCGTCACGACTGGCGGGAAAGAGAGCTTCGGTGATCTCCCGGCGACCCTCGGTCGTCCCGCGACCCTTCCAATTCCTCCTCAACCATGCCGCCATCTCCCCGCGAGCTTCCCCTTACTCGTCTCGCATGTACTGAACCTATGCGCGCCATTGACAACCATCATGCGTGTGCATAGAATTAAGCGCGACATGACACTGGAGGAAGAAAATGGGAGAGGGAGAAGACGTTCGCGGAAACCGCCCCGGGGATAACGAAAGCCGGGGCGAAAAGGGCCGCCGCTTTATTACGCCGCTAATCCAGTCCGGCGGCGACGCGGCTGACGAAGGGCAAGGCCGCGAAGGATACGGGCATTATCCTTACGGCGGCTATCCGGGCGGCGCTGGCTACGAGCCGCCTGGCGGCGAGCTGGACGTTCGGGCAATGATCAAGCTGTTCCTCGCCTACAAGTGGGTCGCCGCCGGCATCATCACCGCTGCCCTGGTCGCCGGCCTGCTCCGCGCGTTTCTGGCAACGCCCGTTTACGAGGCGCGGGCCAGCGTCTTCATTGACCGTGGCGCGAGCCGCGCCGCCGACAAGGATGCCAGCGGGGTGGCCGCCCAGCTCAAGGACGAGATATACTTCGCCTCCCAGCTCGACATCTTGCGGAGCAGGCAGGTCGCCCAGATGGCCTTCGATTCGCTCGGCCTGAAGGACTCAGCCGCCTTCAAGGGCGCCGCCAATCCGCTGAGGAGCTTCATGGACCACATCAAGATCGAGCGCCGCCGCGACAGCGCCATCTTCGACATAGGGGCGGAGTCTCCTGACAGGCTTATCGTCGCCTCGTGGGCCAACGCCGTCGCCTCCTCCTACGTGAAATTCGTCCTTGACCTCAACGTCCAGTTCGTCAAGGACGCGAACGGCCTCATCGAGCAGCAGGCCAAGGAGCTTCAGCAGAAATACACCTCCACCAAGCAGGAATACGGCCAGAAGCTCGCGAAGGAGGGGATATACTACCCACAGAACCAGAAGGAGATTCTCGACCAGAGGATAACCAGCCTTGAAGCGAGGAAGAGCGACCTACTTATCAAGAAGCAGGACGTCGCGGCGACGGTCACAGAGCTCGCGGCGGTGAGGGACGGCCGGAAGGACCCTCTCGCCGCGGCCTCGGTCAGGAACGATCCGGTCGTGCAGGGGCTCGCGCAGCAATATTCGCTGATTGAAAAGGAACTCTCCAAGATGCTCGCGCAGTTCACGCCGCAGTACCCGCCCTATGTCAAGAAGAGCGCCGAGCTGGCGGACCTCAAAGAGCGCATCCGCAGCCAGGCGCTCTTGATCCTTAGCGCGCAGGAGGGCCAGCTTGGCGCGCTCGGCAACGAGGAGGCCTCTCTCGACGCGGAGCTTCAACAGCTCAAGGGAGAGGCGATACAGGCCACCAGTTCATCCAGCAGCCTGGAAGGCCAGGGCTCGGGCGTTGACGCGCTTCAGAAATACGTCGCCATAATGTCCGAGAAAATGCAGCAGATGGACGTGGCCTCGAAGCTGATGGAGAGCAACGTCCGGGTCATTGACAGTGCCGTCACGCCTAAAAGGCCCTCGAAGCCAAACAAGCGCATGACGGTTCTTTTAAGCCTCCTGCTGGGCGTGATGGCAAGCGCCGGCACGATCTTGGGGATACAATACTTCGACACCCGCGTGAAGGAGACCGGCGCTTTGGAGCGCGCCACCGGCGCGCCGGTAATCGGCCTGGTGCCGAGCTACAACCAGGAGAATAGGGGCCTCGTGGTCGAGGCATTCCAGACGCTGCGCACGTCGCTTCTCTACGCCAGTGACCACAAGAGGCGCAACGTGATCATGATCACCTCGTCCGCCTCCGGAGAGGGCAAGAGCGCCTGCGTCACCAACCTGGGCATCGTGCTCGCCGGCTGTGGCGACCGCGTGCTCATAGTTGACGGGGACCTCCGCAAGAGCTCCATCCACAAGTTTTTCAAGCTCGAGCCGAAGAGGGGCCTTTCCGAATACCTCGCGCAACCCGGCGCGAAGTTCGAGGACTTTCTTCTCGCTACGAGCTACCCCGGGCTATTGGTCATGCCAGGCGGCGCCGTTCCAGCCAACCCTCCCGCCCTCTTCAGCATGGAAGCGTTCCGCGACTTCATCCTGGCCGCGCGCTCCAAGTTTGACTGGGTGCTTCTTGACACGCCCCCGGTCCTCGCCGTCACCGACGCCAGCATCATCGGCGAAGCGGCGGACCTGGCCCTCGTGGTCGCCGCCTACAACACGAGCCGCCTACCGCTGGTTCAGGAGTCGCTGGAGCGGCTCAGGCGGCAGGACCACGAAGTGGCCGGGCTCGTGATGAACAGGTACAAGTGGCCCGACAGGTACTATTACAGCCACTACCATTACTACCAGGGTGGCAAGGCCCGCGAAGGCGGGTTCGCGAAGAATCTGGCAGTGCGCTTCGGGCGCGAGGCGCGAGGCCACGGTGCTTCGTAGCCGCCTAGGGAGGCGGTTGCTGGCGCCTTCCTTATCGCCTGCGGGACTTTTAACGCTTCGCGCGTCGTGCCTTGCTCTTTGCTTCTCCGTTCGCGGGGAAATGGTGCCGGGACTCGTGTTTCGTGCCAAGGCGCGGCATCGGTGTAGCCCGGGGCCGGCCAATGCGCGCGTCTACGAGCCAGGCCGCTCCCGAATTTCGCCGCTTCTTCGTCTTTCGGGGAGGGTTTCTTAGCCAGTAATCAACCCGCCGGGCATGCGGCGTTCTATCGGAAGGCCATCCAAAGAACGTTCGCCTTGCCCGGCCGCTGCGATGTCTGCTAAACTGCGCATCGGAGGTTATCACGATGGCGGAATGGGGAGTCTCCACGGGTCTGACGCGCGCGCGGGTGGCGGTCTTCGCTGGCGCGCTCTCTCTCGTCTTCGTGGCTGGCGGCTTCTTCTTTCTCAGCTACGAGCGCGGCTCGTCGCGGGCAGAGGCGCTCGATTCACTGAAGATGGTCACGGAGATTAAGGCGCGCGCGCTTGCACAGTGGCGCGCGGAGCGCCGCGGCGAAATGGATGAATTTGCGCGAAGCCCGCTCTTCAGTCGCGCCGCCGGGGCGCTGGTGGCCAAGGAACAAGGCGCCGGGGCAACGGAGCTGGTCCGCGAGCGCCTTGAATTGAGAAGGCGGCTGGGCGGATACGAGGCGGTGTTTCTCGCGACGCCGGAGGGAGAACTCCTGGCGGCGGCTGGCGCGGCCCCGGTGATGGATCAAGAGACTCTTTCCGAATTGCGCGAAGCGGCCAAGGCAAAGGAAGCGGCGTGGGGCGACTTCTTCCAGCCGGAAAAGAACGGGCCCGTGTGGATAGACGCACTGGCCCCTGTTCGCGCCGCCAGCGGCGCCGCCGTTCTGGTAGAGCGGTCGGAGCGGAAAACATTCTTCAATTCGCTCTTGAGCGCGTGGCCGTCGCCCAGCAAGAGCGCCGAACTGCTGCTTATGGAGCGAAGCGGCGGCCAAGTTCGGCTTCTTGATGCTCCCCGGCTCGCGCCGGGGCCGCCCCGCTCTTTCGGCGAGCCGCTGGCCATGCCTTTCTTGGCGGAGGCGAAGGAGCTTTCGGGCCTTGGCGGCCCGCTCGAGGGCATGGACGATAGGGGCAAGGAAGTGCTGGCCCATCTGGGAAAGGTGCCGGATTCGCCCTGGTTCATCGTCGCCAAGGTGGATAAGAGCGAGGCATTGGCCGGAGCCGATAGGGAATCGGCGCTTCTTTCCATCGCGGTGGCCGGGCTTGTCCTCTGTTGCGGCTTCGGCTTCTCGTTCATCCACAAGGCGCAAGGAAAGAAGGCCTACAAGCGGCTCTATGAGGCCGAAGCCCAGCGGGCCAAGGCGCTGAAGGAGGGCGCCGCGGCGAGCGCCCGCTTCGAGGGCTTCATGAAGAGCCTTCCCGGCATCGCCCACATTTGCGGCATGGACGGGCGGTACGTCTATATGAACGAGGCGTGGGAAGAGGCGACCGGCCTGAAGCGGGAAGACTGTATTGGCAAGACGCCGTTCGACTGCTTCCCAAAGGAAGAAGCCGAAAGGCTGATCGAGGGCGACAGGCTCCTTCTAGCCGGGGGACGGGCCGAAGCCACCGAGATGGAGCTGCGCCTCGCCGCCGGCCCGAAGTGGTGGCTCGTCAACCGCTTCCTGATCGAGGAAGAGGAGAATGGCCAGAAATACGCCGCCCTTCTGGCGATTGACGTGACGGGCAGGAAGGCGGCCGAGGCGCGCGCCGCGCGGATAACGCGCCTTTACAAGACGCTCTCCGAGGTAAACCAGGCGCTGATCAGGACGAAGGACAGGAAGGAGCTTCTCCAGGAAACCTGCCGGATAATCGTGGAGCAAGGCGGCTTCAGGATGGCTTGGACGGGGTTTATGGACGAGAAGAGCGGCCAAGTGGTCCCCGAAGCCTCGGCCGGCCACGTGGAGGGGTATCTCGGCGAGCTGGTCATCAGGGGGAACGGCTCGCCCGCCGCGTCTGGCCCCACCGGACGCGCCTTCAAGGAAAAGCGCCCCGTAATCTTCAACGACTGCCTGAGCGAGCCGGCCTTCGCCCCATGGCGAGATGCGGCGCTGGCCCGGGGTTATAGAGCGAGCTGCGCCCTGCCGGTTATTCAGGGCGGCAAGGTGACCGGGCTGATCAGCGTCTACGCCGCGATGCCGAACGCCTTCGGAGAGGAGGAGGCGCGCCTGCTTGAGGAGCTTGCCGCCGACGCGGGCTACTCGCTGGCGGCGATCGAGGAAAGGGCCGGGCGCGAGGTCGCCCAGGCGCGTCTCGCCCGGGCCCAACGCGAGCAAGCGGTCCTCAATAACATCCTTCGGACGGGCCTTGAAGAGAAAAACCTGGCCGGGGTGCTGCAAGACTCGCTGAACGAGATCCTCGCCGTGCCGTGGCTGGAGCTTTCGCCCAAGGGAGCGGTTTTCGTGACGGAGGGAAACCGCCTGGTCCTTCGCGCCCAAACAAACATGCCAGAAGCGCTTTTGGCCAAGTGCGAGGCCGTGGCGCCGGGGGAGTGCCTCTGCGGCCGCGCCTTCTCGGCCGGGGAGATCGTCTTCTCCAGCAACCTGGACGAACGCCATGAAACCGCCTACGAGGGGATCGTCCCTCACGGTCATTATTGCGTGCCGGTCATCTCCGCCGGAGAAGTCAAGGGCGTCCTCTGCCTCTATGTCAAGGAAGGCCACGAGGAGAAGGAGGAGGAGCGGGAAGCCCTCCTCGCCATTTCCAACGCGCTATCGGGCATAATCTGCCGCAAGCAGGCCGAACAGAAACTGAAGGAGAGCGAGGAGAAATACCGCTCGGTGCTGGAGAACATGGAGGAGTCCTACTACGAAGTGGACCTTCAGGGCAACCTGACCTTCTTCAACGATTCCCTCTGCCGGCTCTTCGGCTACCCGGGGGAAGAGCTGATGGGGATGAACGACAGGCAGTACACCGATGCCGAGAACGCCAAAAAGCTGTTTGCCACTTTCAACCAGGTCTTTAAGACGGGCGAGCCGGCGAGGGGCTTCGACTGGGAGGTGATCCGAAAAGACGGCTCCAGGAGGTGCATCGAGGCCTCGGTGGCACCGCGCAGGGACGCCGCGGGCGCCACCGTTGGGTTCAAGGGGATCGTCAGCGACGTCACCGACCGGAGGAAGGCCGAGGAGAGTGCCCTCAGGCTGAGCCGTTTCTACCAGACGCTCTCCAAGGCCAACGAGCTGGTGGCGATGGAATCTGAACGGGCCTCTCTTTTCAGAAAAGTATGCCAGGCGCTCGTCGAAGAGGGCGGCTTCAGAATGGCGTGGGCCGGTGAAAGGATGGCGGATGGCCGCGTCGTTCCCGAGGCTTCGGCGGGCTTCAAGGAGGGATACCTCGAGAGCCTCGCGATCCGCTGGGACGATTCTCCGGAAGGAGGGGGACCCGCGGGAAGGGCGATTCGCGAGAGGCGCCCCGTGATCTTCAACGACTGCCTCAACGATCCCGATTACGCGCAGTGGCGCGAGGCGGCGCGCGCGAGGGGCTACCGTTCGGCCTGCGCCTTTCCCGTCCTGTGCGGCGAAGAGGTTTTTGGAACGGTCATGGTCTACGGCGAGCAGGCGGGGGCGATCGGCGACGAGGAGGCGGCGCTGCTGGCCAGGCTCGGGCAAAACCTCGGCTACGCCGTCAAGGCGAGGGGAGACGAGTCGCGCCGGAGGGCCGCCGAAGAGGCGCTCAGGGAGAGCGAGGAGAAATACCGCTCGGTGCTGGAGAACATGGAGGAGGGCTATTACGAAGTGGACCTTCAGGGCAACCTGACCTTTTTCAACGAGGCCGGCTGCCGCATCCTCGGGTATCCCAGGCACGAACTGATGGGGATGAACGACAGGCAGTACGCCGACGAGTACACCGCGAAGAAGGTGTACGAGGCTTTCAACCAGGTGTTCATGACGGGCGAGCCGGCGAGGGGCTTCGATTGGGAGCTCATCAGGAAGGACGGCGCCAAGCGGATAATCGAGGCTTCCATCTCTTTGAGAAGAGGGCCGGATGGGAGCCCGGTTGGATTCCGAGGGATCATTCTTGACGTGACGGAAGAGAAGCGCGCCAAGGAATCGCTCAAGGCGAGCGAAGAACAATACCGGGCGATTTTCGAGGGCATCGCGGAGGGGGTCTTCAAGTCAACGCCCGATGGCAAGCCGCTCATGGTCAACCCGGCGTTGGTGCGGATGCTAGGATACCACCATGCCGCCGATCTTCTCGACAGGGACATAGAGAAGGAAGGTTACGAGGACATAAGCGAGCGCCGCAGGTTCAAGGAGATGATCGAGAAAGACGGCGTGGTGACGGAGTTCGAGACGCGCTGGCGCAGGGCGGACGGCTCGCTGATTGACGTCGTCGAGAACGCCAGGTGCGTGCGCGACGAAAGCGGGCGCGTAGCCGCCTACGAAGGAACGGTGCGCGACGTGACCGAGTTGAAGCACGCGGAGCGCGCGCTTCGCCAGAGCGAAGAGATGTTCCGGAGCTTCTTCGAGAACAATCCGGCCGCCTCTTATATAAGCGCCGCGAGCGGCCAGCTCATGGAGTGCAACGAGGCTTTCCTGGCGCTCTTCGGCTTCGGCTCAAAAGACGAGGCGCTCAAAGCCAGCTTGACCGGCCGCTATGCTAGGGAGGAGGAGCGGCAAAGCTTCATCGAGGAACTTGCAAGCAAGAGGCGGATAGCCCTGCGCGAAGCGACCTACAAACGAGTTGACGAAAGCCCCGTGCACGTCATCGAGACCGTGACCGGAATATTCGGCCCAGGGGGAGAGCTCAACGGCGCCGTAGGGTTCCTTCTTGACGTCACTGACAAGAGGGCGCTGGAAGCCCAGTTGCTTCAAGCCCAGAAAATGGAGGCGGTCGGGCAGTTGGCGGCCGGCATCGCGCACGACTTCAACAACGTCCTGATGGCCATACAGGGCGCGTCGGAGCTCTTGGCGAAGACGGTGGAGCAGGGCAAGCCTGGCTACAGGGAGGTCGTCACGATACAGCGGGCGGCCGAGCGGGCCGCTCTCGTCACCAAACAGCTTCTGGGCTTCGCCCGCAAGACGGTCCTGGAGCCGGTCCCTATTGACCCGAACGAGCTTGTCGCCGGCCTTCTTCCCGTTGTCCAGCGGCTTCTGCCGGAGACGATCAGGGTGGAGTTCATCGGGGCGCCGGATGCCGGCTTCATCAGCGCGGACAAGGGCCAGATGGGGCAGGTCCTGATGAACCTTTGCGTCAACGCCAAGGACGCCATGCCGAGGGGCGGGACGCTGACGATCGAGCTGGAGAACGTCCTGATTAACGGCTCGTACGTGGAAGCGCATCCTTGGGCGAAGCCCGGGCGGTACGTTCTCATCAGCGTGACCGACACGGGCACGGGCATCAAGCCCGAGATCCTTGGAAAGATTTTCGACCCGTTTTTCACGACCAAGCCGCAGGGAAAGGGGACGGGCCTGGGCCTTTCGATGGCGTACGGCATAGTGAAGCAGCACGACGGGATGATCAATGCCTATTCGGAGCCTGGAGTGGGGACGACCTTCAAGATATACCTTCCGATGATGGAGAGGCGTGCATCGGCCGTCGGGACGAAGGTCGCGAAGGGAGTGGAGGGCGGCCACGAAACATTGCTGGTCGTGGAGGACGACAAGGAGGTGCGCAACATCGTGGTGGAGGTCCTGATGTCGCTGGGGTACAAGGTTTTGTACGCCAGCGACGGGGCGGAGGGCCTGAAGGTGCTGCGCAATTCGGACAGGATAGACCTGGTCATAACCGACATCGTGATGCCGAAGATGGGAGGCAAGGAGCTGCGGGAGGCGACGAGGCGCATGAACCCGTCGGTCCGGTTCATATTCACGTCGGGCTACACCGAGAACGTAGTGCACCACGACTTCATTCTCGACAAGGGCGTCGCTTTCCTCTCGAAGCCGTACGGCATTGACGTTCTCGCCCGCAAAGTGAGGGAGATACTGGACCGGCGCGAAGAGATGCGCAAGTAAGAGCGCCGTCCGCCCGCGCCTTGCGTCTATTCTGGCACCGGCTTGCAGCGTCCAATGCTCGCGTCGGACGAAGGGCAGCCTTTGTTCCTTCGATTGGAGCCCGCGAACGCGTCCCTCTGGGCAGGCTCGGCGAAAGCCGCCACGGGAGCGAGGAAGGTTGAGGAGCGAAGAAGCGCCAGCATTCCTTGCCTCACCTTTCGCCATTGCCCCTTTTTTGAGGCGGCCCGATGAGCGAGGAGAGCAAAGCCATTAGATCACCCGGCGCGACGGGCTTCTTGAGGTACGCGTCCGCTTGAAACTCCTTCAGCGCCTCCGTCTTGTATTGCTCTTTCGTGAAAAGTCCCGTCATGATGACCACTTTCGTCTTGGCGAGCTCCGGCATCCCCTTGATCCGCGCTGAAAGCCTCCTGCCGTCGAGCTTAGGCATCATCACGTCGGCAAGAACGAGGTCCGGCTTGAACCGCAGCGCCGCCTCGAAAGCCTCCTGGCCGTTCTCGCTTGGGAGCGACCCGTAGCCGAAGCTTCTCAGCAACATGCACGCCACGGCCAAAGTGTCCCGCTCGTCGTCGGCCACAAGGACCAGAGGCCGCCGCAAGTCCATCGGCGCGTCTGGAGCGCCGCATCCCTTCTTTTGAAAGCGCTGGTTGAGGCGGCGCGCCCAAAGGGAAGGCGGCGCGCCGGACCAGAACCTCTGGCGTTCCCGGTCGGGAAGGGCGCAGAAGCAGCCACCGCACGAGGGACAGGATGGGGTCCGCACCGCCACCAAGCAGGAGCAGAGAGGATGCTTTGCGGCGTCGAACTCCTTTCCGCATTGCGGGCATTTCACCTTGTAGGTTTCGGCCGTAGGCTCGCTCATCCTGCAAACCCCCGCATAAAAATATCACGTCCCCGCCGTTTGTCAACAGAACCGCCGCCTGCCGAACAGCACGCCGAAGCAAAAGAGCTTACTAGCGGGATAGCCGCTCGCGCAAAGGGAAGGAGGAATTCGCTGCGGCCGAGAGGCGAAATCAAGCCGGGGTCCATGATCGCGGCCAAGAA
>JBBINO010000004.1:0-52678 GCA_037443845.1 Acidobacteriota bacterium | reverse complement strand
ATTCGCTGCGGCCGAGAGGCGAAATCAAGCCGGGGTCCATGATCGCGGCCAAGAACTTATTCGACGCTCCGGCGAGCGTGGTGGATTACTACCAGGTGGGCCGCTTCATCCCGCAGGCGTCCGGGCCGCCTCTGTTTGATGCCGTTATCGGGACCGCGAGTGGCCAGGTGAACGGGATACAAGTGGACCTGAACGGTGAGCCCGCGAACGCCATGTATCTTGTTCGCGCGGTCAAGGGCAGCTGCTACGGCCCGTGGGAATGATGCGGCTTCAGAGTTTAAACCGCGAGGGGCCGAAAGGCCCCTCTTTTTTGTCCGCTCGGGATTGTCCCGGAAGGCGCCTCATGAGGGAGGCGCGGCTTCATTCTCTATCGTGGCCTCGATGACGAAGAGGGGTGGATTCTGGATGGTGCGCTTGACCGCGCACTGGTCCGCGGCGCGTATGACGGCCTCGCGGTATTTTTCCGGAAATCCCGCCGGGAGGTGGACCGTCAGGCGAACCGCTTCCAGCTTGTGTGAAACGGGGTTCCACTCTACCTTTTGCGTCAGCCTTAGCCCCTTTGTTTCTAGCCCCCGGCTCTGGCAGAAGCCCAGCACGTAGATGCCCGCGCAGGTCCCCAGGCTGGCGAGGAAGAGCATGTAGGGCTCCGGAGCGGTTGCGGCGCCGCCCGCCTGCACCGACTGGTCGGTCCTGATCAAAAGAGGCCCGGCGCTGGCGTCAACGCGCTTGCCGCCGGGGAAGGTAATTTCCATTTCCATGAGGTCCTCCAAGCCCTTCGCCTCGGCGAAGGTTCAGCAATCCTAGATGCATCGCGAATCTCGGAGTAACCGGAGGGGCGCGCTGAAATTGCTCCGCCCGTCGTGCGATGAACGCCTGAGCCTAGCGCGACATTTGGCCCCGGCTGGGTTAGAATGGCCGCGTGGCATGAGGAACCGTGGCGGTTCCGCTGGGGAGCGTGGCTATGATCATCATGGGGCTGGCAGGCCGTTTGGCCGCTTGGGCGTCGCCGGAGAACGTTGACCTCTGGGCCGACTGGCGCTTCGACCATTGGGGGCCGTGGCTTCTGGCGAGGCTTCTGCACACGGGGCTCTACCTTGCTGGCGCGGTCATCGCCCACCGAGCGCTGGTGCTTCTTCTCAGAAGGGCGGAGGCCGTTCTCAAGGGGAGGGACGGCGGCGAGCAAGAGGCGAAGCGCGACCAAACGCTGATCGCCGTGACCCGCCGCACCGGCGTGGTCGTCATTTACACCGTTTTCGCTCTCGTCGTCGCCAGCGACTTCGGCGTGCAGGTCGGCCCGCTCCTGGCCGGCATGGGGATCGCCGGCGTCGCGCTCGGCTTCGGCGCGCAGTACCTCGTCAAGGACGTCATCACCGGCTTCTTTCTGATCTTCGAGCGCCAGTTCGTCCTCGATGACGTCGTGACCATCAACGGCCACACCGGCGTGGTCGAAGAGATGACGCTTCGCACGACGAGGCTTCGCTCCGCCAGCGGGGAGCTCCACGTCATCCCGAACGGGGAGATTCGTTGCGTGACCAATCTCACCCACCAGTGGGCGCGGGCGATCGTTGACGTCGGGGTCGCATACAGGGCGAGGCTGGACGACGTTTTCAAGGCGCTGGAGGAGGCCGGGGCAAGGGTGTCGAAGGAGGAGGCGTCGTCCTCCTCTCTTTTGGAAAAGCCCGAGGTCGTAGGAGTGACGGCGCTTGGCGACAACGCTGTGACGGTTCGAATATGGGTGAAGACGAAGAGCGGAAAACAGTGGGAGGCGGAACGCGTCCTGCTGAAGACGATCAAGGAGGTCTTCGACGAGAGGGGAATCGAGATGCCCTTCCCGCAGAGGACGGTCTCGGTTGACCCGCTGCTCGCCTCGTTGCTGGGTGCCAGGGGAGAGAAATGACGCAGAAGATAGTGGCCGACGGCCTCTTTCTGGGGATGCTGCTGATCGCGCTCTTACACGCGCTATTGCCGACGCACTGGCTCTCATTCGTCTTGGTCGCCAGGGCCCAAGGCTGGCGCCGTTCCAAGATGATGCGGGTGGTTCTCGCCTCCGGCTTCGGACACGTCACCACGACGACGATCGTCGGGCTCTTGGCCGCCGCTCTCAGCAAGGGCTTCCACGAGACGATGTCTGGCCTCGAGGCGCCGCTCGCCGCCTTCGTGCTCGGGGGCTTCGGCCTCTACTATCTCGTCATGGGATGGCGGCGCGAGGGACACCGCCACTGCACCCACGACCATTCCGACGACCCGCCCGCGGCCGACAAGGTCGCGGTGGGCGCCCTGTTCGCCGAGATGACGCTCTCCCCGTGCGAAACGCTCATCCCCATTTTCCTCGCCTCCGGCTCGCTGCCGTGGGGAGTCCTCATCGCGATGGCCATCGCCATGAGCGTCATTACCATCGCGATAATGGGAGTGCTCGCTTACCTCGGATACTCGGGCTACCAGAAGCTCGCCTTTCCCTGGCTTGAGAGGAACGAGAGGATAGTGCTCGGCCTTCTTCTCATGGCGCTAGCCGCCTTCGCCTTTTTCGTGGAGTGAGCCTGCGTCCGAAGCCCGTCACGCCAAGAATCCGGGGCGAAGAGAATCGCGCCGCCCGGGCGGGCCGGTTCATTTCTTCCTTTGAACCGTTCCAGGCTTAGAGGCAGTGCCTTTTTTCGTTGAAGCCGCATGGGGATGGTGATGCGAAGAGCCCCTCTTCCGGTGCTTTTGGTAAACGGCCCGTTCCTTGGCCGCGAGGGCGCGGACTTCTGACGGGGCCGGGTTCACCATGACGAATTCTTTTGCGTCCTCAGATTTCGGCTGTGCCAGGTAGGGGACGGTGATCAGCGGCGGAAGGGCAAGGGGGTTGCATTTCGGCGACTCTTCCGGCTTGAATGCGCTCTGAGGGCAAGGGGAATCCGGCCTGGGTTGAAGCTCGCCGCCGGTTTGGGGCGTGGCCGCCGCGTTAGCCACAGCCGATTCGGGCGTCTGGGTGGCGCCGGCTGGAGCGCCCGAATCTGAAGGATCGGGCGCGGGCGATGGCACGGCGGCCGTCTCGGTGGCTGAAGACGCAGGGCCGGTTTCAGGCCGTCTTCCGGCCGACTCAAACGGGAAGATCGAGGCGGCGGCCGACGGCGGCGGTATTTCGGCGACGCTGGGTTGCGGACGCGGCCCCGCCGTCAGTTCGGGAGTCCACGCCGGGTATTTCAGGTGAAAGTCCAAAAATGATATCGTTCTGGACCATGCGTCGGTTCCGGCCACTTCGTCCCATCCGCCCCGCTCGTGAAGCGTGAAGCCGTGGCCCACTTTCGGGTAGATGATCATGTCCACTGGCTTCCCGGCCTGTCTTAAAACCTCGAAGGTTTCGAGGCTGCGCCTAACTGGGACTATCTTGTCGGCGGTGCCGTGCAGAAGCAGCGTCGGAGGGAAATTCTCCTCCGCCACCGGCATGAAGCCGGGCGAGAGGCCGCCATAAAAGGCCACGACAGCCATCAGCCGGGGATCGGAAGGGGCGTAGTTCAGGGCAAGGAATGCGCCTTGAGAGTACCCAACGAGCCCAAGCCTGTCGGGTATTACTTCGGGCAAGCTGGAAGCGTAATTCAATGCGTACTTGATGCTCTCGGCCCATTGAGAACGGGTGCCGCGTCCTTTGCGGCCCCTGTCGTAATAGCGGACGAAGAGGGCCACGTAGCCGTGCCGCGCCAGGTCGTTGGCCATGGCGAGGTAGTAGGATTCGCCCCTCCTCGGCCCGTGGGTGCCGTGAAGCAGAATGACGGCCGGGTACGATCCCTTTTCGGCCGGCTCGAAAACGTCCACGGCCACTTTGTCCCTGCCGGACGGGAATCTCGTCTTGAACGACCGGATTTCGCTCTCGGACGGCGGAGGTATCGGCTGGGGAAAATCGGATTGCGCCGCGTCATCCTTGGGAAGTTCCTCGACGACCACGCCGCGCGCGCCGGTAAACCCAGGAGAGGTCTGCGCCACCGACGGACGAACTGCGAGGCTCGCCGCCATGATCGCAATCAGAAGCCAGCGTCTCCTCGTGACAGTAGCGGCCAATCGAGCCTCCGAATTGCTTCCTAAACCATGAGACCCGGCCGCAGCCGGGTCCCGGTTTGGTGGCGGGGGAAGGATTTGAACCTTCGACCTCTGGGTTATGAGCCCAGCGAGCTACCGGACTGCTCCACCCCGCGCCAAGTGAGCCATTGTATGGTTAATGCTCCGCCGTGTCAAGAGCGCTGACGCGGTTGTGAGCGCTGGCGCGGTTGTCCGCAGGCCGCGACGGCGGCCATGCGCCCAAGGAATGGGACCGGGCGGCCTACTTGCCCTTTTCCAGAAGATCCAGCGCCTCTTTCAGGGCCGAGGCATCGGCGCTCTTGAGGCGCTCGATCAGCTTCTGGCGCAAGGCCTCTTCCTGCGAATCTTCCTGGCGCCCCTCGGGCAGGCCGACCTTTACGGCCGCGGCCACGGCGGCGATGTACTTCTCCGCCGTGACGGGCTTTTCGAGGTAACAGGCCGGGCCGGACAAGGTGCTCTGGGCCAGGGACTGGGCCGCGTCCAGGTCTTTCTTGATCTTTTCGTCCTTTGCGTGGCCGGTTACGAAGAGCACCGGGATGTGGCGCCATTCCTGATTCTTGTGAAGCTCGTGGTAGAGGACGATGCCTGATTTCTGCGGCATCATCATGTCCAGGGAGATGCAGTCGGGCGCCGAAGACTTTATTTTGGAGAGAGCCTCGTCAACCGAAGCGGCGGTTTCCACTTGGAACCCCGCGTCTTCGAGCGCCGTCCTCAGAAAGAAGGAGACGTCTTCCTCGTCGTCCACAACCAGGATTTTCTTGTCTTTGGGTTCGCTCATCGTTCCCTCCCAGGGCTCTTCCCGCCGGCTTGCGAGCCGGCAGCCTCCGCCGTGACTTTGGGAAGCCGCTCCCTCTGAAAGACGGCCCTGAAGGCCGTTCCCTTTCCAGGCTCGGAATCCACCTCTATTATACCGCCGTGCTCCTGCGCTATCTTTCTGGTTAGCAGAAGCCCGAGGCCGGTGCCCCCGGCCCCTTTTGTCGTGAAGAACGTCGTGAAAAGCTTTCTCTTTACCTCGTAGTCCATGCCGACGCCATTGTCGCTGACTTCGACTATGATGGCGCCGAGTTTCTCGCTGGTCTTTATGCTGACCCGCTTTTCGCTCCGTTCGCTCATTTGGCATGCATCAATGGCGTTCGACACTAGGTTGGCGATGCAGGCGTGAATGCCTTCGGCGTCCATCGGCGCGGGAGCGATGTCCGCGGCGAACGAGCCCTCCATCGTTATCCCGGCCTTCGCCGCGGCAGCCTTGTAGAGGTCGAGGACCTCCCTTGCCACCTCGTTGATGCCGGTCATCCGGACTGTGAACGCGCCTCCCTTGGAGAAGCTCAGTAGATTCTTGACCAGGCTGGAGATTTTTTCGACGTTCCTCGTGAGCATCTCCGAGCCCCGCTGGACCTTGTCCATCTGGTTCTGGCGGATTCCGGAGTTCATTACGTAGACCCCGCCTTCGAGCCCCATGAGGACGTTCTTTATGCCGTGCGCCAGGCCGGCCACGGTCTGGCCAACCGCCGCGAGCCGCTCCGCGTCAAGCTTTTCCTGCTCGAGCTTCTTGAACGAGGTGATGTCGGTGGCCATCTCGATGACGAACTTGGGGCGCCGCCCATCCGGAGACTCCTCCCAGGAGAGCGGGGACGAAGTGACGACGTAATGGGTCTCCTCGTTCGCGGCGTTTATTCCGGCCATCGTGGAGCTGTGTTCCTTCCCGTCGGCGAACGTTTGCGCGACGGGACAGACGCGGCAGGCGCGGTCCCTTCGCTTGTAGGTCTCGTAGCAGCGTTTGCCGATCGAAGGACCGAAGGTCTCCTTCATTCGCTTGTTGGCCCTGACGACCCTGAACTCCCGGTCCAGGACCGTCACGTAGCAGGGAACCCGCTCGAAAAGTATTTCGTTTTCGCGTTGGAGGCTTTCGGCCTCGTTCACGTTGGTGGCCGTCCAAATGAGGAACGGGCCGCCCGGCTCCCCCTCGCCGCCGAGGAGGGCGACGCGCACGACGAAATGGCCGTAAGCCCCGGCCGTCTTCAACTGGTCGTCGCACGCCCTCGTCTTGCCGTCGGCTATCGTTTTCGAAGCGAGGCAAAGCTGGCAGGGCGCCCCGGATCCCTTGAAAAGCTCGTGGCAGGAGCGCCCGCGCCAATCGCCGAAGGTCCTTTCAAAGCGGGCGTTGGCCTTGAGTATGTCGAGCTTCGAGTCGAGGACCGCCACCATGAACGGCGCCTGGTCGAAAAGGTGGGCCTCGACTAGCTTGGAAATGTCAGCCATCGGCGCCTCCCTTCTTTCGGAAGGCGAGGAGAGGCCCGAGCATCGAGAGGAGCGACTCGACGGAGACCGGCTTGTCGAGAAAGCCTTCGGGCGGAGGGACGTTCCACTCGCTCCAGCGCGGCTTTCCCGCCCCATTGCCCTTGGAGGCCGGGTAGCCGCTCAGGAATATCACGGGGATCCCGGCCAGGCCGGGAAGGCTCCTCGCCTCGCGGTACAATGCCAGGCCGGATTGGCCGGGCATCATCACGTCAAGAAGAATCGCGTCCGGCTTGAATTCCGCCGCCGCCGCCAGCGCCTTCGCCGCGTCGGTCACTCCCCTCGCGTCGTAGCCGTTGTCCTCCAAAGCGGTGCACAAGTACTCGACGATGTCCGGCTCGTCGTCAACCACGAGTATTTTCATGCGGACGCCCGCCTCCACCGGCGAATCCCTCAATTCTTGCCCGCGCCGCCGGCGGTTGGAGGGAACTCCGCCGCGTAGGACTTCTCCGTGGCGCTTCCGCCGTTGTGGCAGGCTCCGCACCGGCCGAGGTTCGGCTGGTTAACCTTCGGGTCCTTGGCCTTCTCCTCGTGGCACGGGATGCACATCTTGTGCATCGCATCCTTGTATGACGGCGCCCATTTGGAATCGAACTTTTTCACGACGGGGTTTTGCGCCATGAAGTCCTTCTGATGGCAATCGGAGCACTTCTTGGACGGCGGAGCCACCTTTATGGGCTCCGCGCTTCCGTGGCACTGCGCGCACGACGCCTTGCCGCCCAGCGCCTCGACGTGCGACTCGTGGCTGAAAATGTCGGCCGGCACGAACATCTTCTGGTGGCAGATGACGCATGGGGTGCCAACGTCGCCCTTCTGGTGAAGGTGGTGGCAGAGCCCACAGCTTTTCGTCCCGCCCGCCTCGTCCTGGTGTTTCTTGTGGTTGAAATAGACGTGGCGCGGACCCGGTCCCATCATCAAAATGTCCGAGCCGACCGCCCTTTTTGCGGGCGTCTGCAGGGCGGGATCGGTTTTGGGCGCGACGGTCAGGCCGAAGGCCATGGCCAGGACGAAGAGGAAGGAGTAGACCCTGGCCGACTTTCTCCACCCTTCACCAAGCCAGACCTGGTCGAAGGGGGCGAAGACGGGGAGCGACCGGCTCAGTTCTTCTCTCTCCTTCTCCGTCTGTTCGAGCGTGTGCGGGTCAACCGGGAAGTGTTCCTCGATGAAGAGGAAGACGAGAACGCAAGCCGCGACGATGCCGAGGCTTATAGAAAACTCCGTCCACGCCGGAAAGTAGAAGTTGTGCGTCGCCCACACCTGGCTCAGGCCGGAAGCGTTTATCCTATCGAGGACGAAGCCGCCGACGGAACAGGCCGAAAGGAACCAGAGCGCATTAGGCGAGCGCCTCACCTTCGGAATGGCGAAGAAGACCATCGGGATTACGGCGCACAGAAGCATTTCGATGATGAAGAGGTCGCTGGGCCAGCTTCCCTGAAAAACCATCCCGAGCTTGTGCTGGATCGCGAGATCCGCCATCTTGAAGAGGAAATAGAAGCCCAGGGCGAAGCTCGCCAGGCGCGCGAGGCCCGACATCATCTCCGTCTCCGGCTTTTTCTTGTACAGCCATGAAGTGACGCTCGATTCGAGCATGACCATCACCAAGCCCAGGCAGATGGCCGAAACGAAGAAGAGCTCAGGGAGCAAATGGCTGTACCAGAGCGGGTGGACCCTGAAGGGCATGATCAGAAGCAGCGTGCCAAGAGAAGACTGGTGGAGCGTGGAGAGCATTATGCCCACTATCATTATCGGCAGGGCCAGCCGCGAGAGCAATTCGCCGAGCCGCTTGAAGGGAGTCCTTACTAGGATGAACGGGGCCACTTCGAGAGCGAGCACCGTCAAGTAGAGCATGACGCACCAAGCCACCTCGAACAGAGGCGAACGCGGGTTCCAGAAGATCATCGGGTGCCAGATGTTCCAGGGAAGCCCCAGATCAAATAGCAGCCCGACCGCCACGGCGCCGTAACCCAGAAAGGCGGTAAGTATGGCCGGGCGGGCCGCCGGATGGTAGCGCTCGCGGTGGAAAACGTGGACGACGGCGGCCATTACGAATCCGCCAGCGGCCAGCGCCACTCCGCCCATCACGTCGAAGCCGATCCACAGGCCCCACGGGGTGGAATCGCTCAGGGCGGTCGAGACTCCGAGGCCGAGCGCGAAGCGCACCAGCGCGACGGCCGCTGCCAGGCCCGCGAGAACCCACATGAACCCCTTGAAAACGAACAGGCGCCTATTCTCCATCGGGCACCTCCCCCTTCCCGCTCCTGGCGGCTTCCTCCGCCATCAGCTTCTTGCGGCGCTCGATTATCCAGTAGATGGAGCCCATGACCGCGCCCATCCCGATGAACTCGAACGGCACCGGCTTCAGCGCGGCCCACGTCAACGACGGCAGTGGCTTGCTTGTCAGCTGCCTTCCGTCATTCCATGCCAAAAAGTCGAGCGAGATGTCGGCGATGTAGAGGACCGATGTTCCCCCCACCTCCGTCTCGCCCCAGACCTTCTGGATGTATTTTGACGGCTCCGCATGGAGGCGCTTCTTGGCCTCCTTCAGCATCTCTTCCCTCGTGCCGAAAATCGTGGCTTTCTGCGGGCAGGCCGTGACGCAGGCCGGCTCGCTCACCTTGCCCGATTTCAGGTGCGGGTAACACATGATGCACTTGCGGACGGAGGGGTTGGCCGAATCCCACTGGTAGTGCGGTATGCCGTAGGGACAGCCGAGCATGCAGTAGCGGCAGCCCATGCAGATGCTCTTGTCGTAGATGACGGGTCCTTCCGGCGTCTTCTGCAGGGCGCCGACGGGACAGACCGAGACGCAGGCCGGCTCCAGGCAGTGGCGGCATTGCTTTCTCACGAAATGGTTGTCAGGCTCCCGGATGACCGTGGTCCAGCGGTCGGCGGAGAGGCCGTCCGGCGTCGAGCCTGGCCTTGGGGGTGCTCCCGGGTCGGGCAGGCCGTTTATTTTCTTGCACGCCGTGACGCACTGTTCGCAGCCGATGCACTTGGTCACGTCCGTAAGGATGCAGGGATTCTGGATCATACCGTCTCACCTGCCTTTCCCAGCGCTGCTCTCACTTTGTCTCCGCCACCGGGAACGAAATGCCATCCCAGCTCCCAGGCTATGCGCGTCGTCGAAAAGAGAAGCGCGTGGCATAGCTTGCTGAACGGTATCAGGACCAGGATCAGCTCGGCGCTCAGGAGGTGGGTCAGGTACGAGATATTCGCCGGCAGAGGATTCTGCTCCGGGTGGGCCACGAAATACCCGGACAGGAAGGCGCAGATGCAGAGAAGGAGCAGGAGGTAATCCTGCGCCCCGCTCATGAACCTCGCCGCGCCATCAGCGAGGCGGTACGCCAGCAGCACCGCAAGCCCGGCGAGCGCAGCCGCCGTCAGCGCGTCCGCGGCGCCGTTTGGCAGGACCGGCCACGAGACTCCAAACCCCTTCTCGACCAGGGCCACGTGTCCAGCCAGAAAGAGCGGCACGAGAAGCATACCAATATGGAAGACCGCCGAGGCGGCGGTAAAGAGCACGCGCGCGCCCCTCAACGCGTTGACAGGCACGATCCAGCCGAGGCTCTTCTTGAACATCCATTGCCAGGGAATCTTGTGGTCTCCGGCGACGCGATAGGCCCTGATGATTTCAGTGATGGTGAGCCCCCATTGCCTCAGCGCGCCCAGGGCTAGCACGGCGAAGGCTAGGTACAGAAGTGGCCCTCTTGCGAGGTAAAGAGCCGTGTTCATGGTTTTCCCCCCTTGTTGTCGAGGATCAGGGCCTTGTACAGAAGGTCGTGCAGCCCGACGACCTCGACTCCTTTCAAGCCGTTGTCCTCGCAAACCTCTCTGAGCTGTTTCTTGCAGTTGGCGCACGGCGCGACGACGTACTTCGCGCCAGTCCTTCTTATCTGCTCGGCTTTCAGTTTGCCCGTGACGCCGGTGCGGTAGGAGCGGACCTCGTCGATTGAGACCGTTCCACCGCCTCCGCCGCAGCAGTAGTTCTTCTCCCCCTTCGGCTCCATGTCCACGTAGTCCTTGCAAAACGCCCGCAGAATCTCTCGTGGCTGGTTGACGATCCAGCCCGTGCGGGCTATGTTGCACGGGTCGTGGTAGGTGACGCGCTCGGTGACCACGTTCGGGTCGAGCTTGAGCTTCCCCCGCTTCAGCATGTCAAGCGTTACCTCCATAATGTTCATCACGGGGAACGCATTCTTGCCGCCGCCGAAGCTGGGAACGAACACCTTGGCGCTTCTCGACGCGTGGCCGCACTCGCCGATCAGGATTTTTTGGCCCTTAAGCCGCTTGGTTTCCGCGATCTCCTTGCCGATGATCCGCTCGGCGCACCAGTCGCTGTAGAAGAGGCCGTAGTTGATGCCGTCGTAATAGCCGGTCCCTATCGTCCATCGGTCCTCCTCCCCCGCCGCGTAGAAGGTGAGGGCGATGCCCTTGAGCGTCTCGGCTTCGAGAAGGTAATCGCTGACGGCGGGGAAGAAGACGAATTCGCGCCCCTCCTTGTCAACCGGGAACTGAAGCTCGATCCCCTTTTCGTCCTTTATGTCGTCCGCGAGAAACTCGAGCGTGTCCAGAAGGGCCGGAACCGGTATGGCCGACGTGTTGCCGGTCTTGCCTTCGAGCTGCTCGCGCGTGGCGACCACCAGCGCCTTGGGCGTGATGTCCATCTCGGAGAGAATGTAGCGGCTGAGGTGAGTCATCAGGCCGTGGTCAATGCCCATGGGGCACTCGAACGAGCAGCGGCGGCATCCGGTGCAGTGGTAAACCGACTCGGCCAGCTCGCTGATTTTCTCGTCGGTCAGATAAACCTCGCCCGTGACCTTGCTCTGGAATACGCCCCTGAAAGTAAAGTGCCGCCGGTAGATTTCCAGAAGGAGGTTCGTCCGGTAGCACGGGATGTCCTTGGGATCGTTCGTCGCGGCGTAAATCTGGCAGGCCACGGCGCAGTTGGCGCACTTCGCCCCGACGCGCGAATAGGTGTCCACGAGGTGCCCGTAGTTGGTGTGCTTCAACACCGCCGCGAAGATTTCAAGGAAGCGCTTCACCTTGTCGCCTTGGTAGGGATGTTCGAGATAGTAGCTCGTCCCCAGGATCTGGTGCGGCAGGAGCTTCACAGCGGCCGTTTTGGCCTCGGCCCGCTTGGTTCCTGTCGCCTCGCCCGCGATTTCATTTCCCATGTTTCCTCCCGTCTCGCTCATTCTTCCTTCGATGCCATCCGTCCGTACCGGCTGAAGTAGTCGCACCGCTCGCAGTGGTCCACGCGCCGCTTGGTGACTGGCAACAGCCCGTGAAGCTGCCAGCAGTTAAGTGTGCCCGAGCGGTGGACCAGGCAATCCTCGCAGACTTCAAGGCTGGGGCTGCCATAGCGGCCGCTCATGTGGCAGTGGAATTCCCAGCAGTATGGGCGGATGTCCTTCTCGGCCTCAAGAAGCCTCGTGTCCATGCCCTTCTCCGCCATGAAGTGGCGAAGGTCGGGAAGCAGTATCCTGAACTGCCCGCCAGCGGTGCGCTGTGCCCTGAGCGAGCCCCCGTGGATCCAGTTGAGGATCGTCTCCGCCGTGACGTAGCAGAACCGGGCGGCCTGTCCGGTTGACAGCGCTTCCGCCTCTTGCACCGTGCCCCTTCTCGGCAAAACGCCAGCTCCTCTCTCGCGCGAAAACCGTCGCGCCTCGGTGGCTTGAAGGCGAAATGCGTGCCAAGAGGCCGGCGATCACGCACGGCGGCGTCCAGCGCCGGCCTCGCCCTTGGGAATGATGATCTGGCGGGGCTCCGGTTCAAGGAAGCCACCTTCAGAGCCATTTAGAGGCTCATGAAAGCCGTGGGCCAAATGGCGCATGATGCGACACCCCTCGGAAAAAGTGTTGCATTTCACTTCACCGAAACTTAGGATGCATTCCTGGAGGAGGCGCGATGAAGCTCGCCCTTGACGATAGATACTTCCCCCTTTTGCTGGATGTCGTTGACGACGGCATCTTCACCGTTGATCCCGAGGGCCACATCACTTCATTCAACCGGGCCGCCGAAACGATTACCGGATACAAGAAGGAGGAAGTCATCGGCCAGGAGTGTTCCAAGGTCTTCCGCTCGGACCTGTGCGATACGCAGTGCCCGCTCAGGTGCTCCATCAAAAGCGGCGAGAACCTGCGAAACCGCGAGGTGAGGATTCACGCCAAGGACGGCCGCCAGATACCCATGGCCATCTCCACTTCGCCCCTGATTTCGAGCCACGGCAGGCTCTTGGGCGGAGTCGAGGTTTTCAGGGACCTCTGCCACGTCGTGGACCTCAGGAGGAAGCTCGACGGCCAGTACCAGTTCGAGGACATAGTCAGCCGAAACCCCAAAATGCACGAAATCTTCAAAATCCTGCCCCTCGTCGCCGAGAGCGACAGCACGATCCTCATCACCGGGCCGTCGGGGAGCGGCAAGGAACTTCTGGCCAAGGCGATACACCACCACGGGCCGAGGCGGCGCAAGCCGTTCGTCGCCGTCAACTGCGCCGCGATTCCCGAAACGCTGCTGGAATCGGAGCTTTTCGGCTACCGGAAGGGCGCATTCACCGACGCTAGGCGCGACCGCCTCGGCCGCATCGCGCAAGCGGAGGGCGGCACGCTCTTTCTTGACGAAATCGGCGACCTTCCCGGCGCGGTCCAGGTGAAGCTCCTGCGCTTCCTTCAGGAGCGAACCTACGAGGCGCTCGGGGCGAACGCCACCGTCCGCGCCAACGTGCGCGTCATCACGGCCACCCACCGTGACCTCGAAGCCAAGGTCTCAGAGGGGACGTTCAGGAAGGACCTCTTCTACCGGCTGAATGTGCTGGTCGTCGCCCTGCCGCCGCTGAAGGAGCGGTCCGAGGACATCCCTTTATTGGCGCGCCACTTCGTCCAGCGCTTCCGGCAGGCGACTGGCAAGGCCATTGAAGGCTTCAGCGAGGAGGCGATGGCCGCCATGCTGCACCACGACTTCCCTGGCAACATCCGCGAGCTTGAGAACCTCGTCGAGCGCGCGTTCATCCTGAGCGACGGCCCGCTCATCGGCCTCCAACACCTTCCCGAAAGGCTCCAGCAGGACGAGGCCCCGGCCGCCCGCGGCGCCTCTTTGAGCGGGGGCTTGATCCAGATCGAAAAGAAGGCCATCACCGAAGCGCTTGCGCGCCACGGCGGCAACCGCTCGCGCGCCGCGCAGGAGCTCGGCATCCACCGGACCACTTTGCTTCGCAAGATGCAGGCTTACGAGCTTGGCTAGACGCCCCAATACCGCGACTGAACCGGAACGGTGACCGCAAATACTGATGAGCACGTCGTTCAGGCAAAATGGCCCTCCTGAGATTATTGCGGCGTGGCTGGATAGGCTGTAGAATATTTCCATGCCACGGCTTCCGCGGATCACGAGCCCCGGCGTGCCTGGCCACGCCGCCCAGCGCGGAAAGAATGTGCAGGATATCTTCTTCGCCGGCAAGGACCGGCATCTCCATCTGGACTTCGTCCGCGACCATGCCAGCGAATTAGGCGTCGCCATCCTCGGCTGCTGCCTTATGACTGAACACGTTCACTCGCTCGTAGTTTCTTCCGGGGAGGAGCCGCTTTCCCTGGCTCTCGGGCGCACCCGCTGGCGGTACTCTCAGGCAGTCAACCGCCTCCACGGACGTTCGGGCCATCTCGGAAATAGGCGGCCGCTCCAAATTATTTCAAGAATTCAGAACCGCCACAAGCGGGGAAACAAGATGAGCGATGTTAAGATACAAGACCTGACCCCAATAATCCTTTCTTTTCGGCCTTCCGCCGCGTAGAATCAGGAGGCGGGTGCCTGCGGGGCGGGGGAGTGAAGACGGGTACGCAGGCGATTGACGGAGTAGACTGAGAAGCCGGAGATTAGAAGAACGGTACGGAGAGAATGAATGCCGGACAGAGCACTCTTGCTGATTGACGGGGGCTATCTCGATTTTCTGCAACGCTCGTTTGGTTCGCCGCGCGTTGATTACGGGAGAATGGCTGACGCGATAGCCGGCAGGCTCAACCTCACGCTGCTGCGCTGCGTCTATTTCAACTGCCTGCCTTACCTTCCTTCGGCGCCGTCGGCGGAGGAACTCGACTCGTTCAGGAAGAGGCAGGGGTTCTACGAGCGGCTCCAGAAGCTGCCGCGCTTTGAGGTCAAGCTGGGGCGGCTTGCCTTCCGTGGAGTTGACGAGCACACCGGCAAGCCCGTGCTGGAGCAAAAACAGGTGGACGTCCTTTTGACGACGGAGATGGTTTACGCCGCCGCGAGGCGCAGCGTGGACGCGATCATCCTCCTCTCGGGGGACGGAGACTTCTTGCCGGCGCTTGAAGCGGTGAAGCGCGAGGGGCTCACCTTCGCCCTCGTCCATGGGTCCAGGAGCGGCACGCAGCTTACGGTCCAAGAGAGCCTCTGGCTGGCTTCCGATCTGCGGCTCGAGCTGGACATGTCTTTCCTCGAGCCGCTCCTTCGCGAGGCGTGACGCCCCTCCGGCCCCGTTGCCTTGTGCCGGAACTGCATGTAAAATAATGCCTTCAGCGGAGAGCGAGTGCGCGCGTCCGGTTTCAGCCATTTTTCGTTGAGAGGGGCAGCCCTGCTGTTCTTGGCATTGGCGGCCTGCGCGATGGTCTTCTCGTGCGGGACGCGCCCAATCGTCATCGGGGCCGTGCTTCCGCTCACGGGAGACCTTTCCGCGTACGGCATTCCCATGAAGCAGGGGATGGAGCTGCAAGCCAGCCAGATAAACCACGACGGGGGCATCGGTGGAAGGCGGCTGGAGCTTCGCGTCAAGGACTCCGAAGGCGACCCCCGGATCGCGGAGTCTTCCGCGCTTGATCTGATAGAAAAGGACCAGGTGCCGGCGATCATCGCGGGCGGGACCAGCGCCGAGGTCCTGGCCATGGTGCCCATAGCTTCGAGGTACGGGCGGGTGCTTCTTTCGCCAAGCGCCTCCTCGCCACTGCTGAGCGGGGCGGGAAAATATTTTTTCAGGAATTATCCCTCCGACGCGCTCGAAGGCAGGGCGATGGCCGATTTCGCCGCCTTCACGCTCCACGCCTCCCGGATTCTGATAATCGCTTCGGACAACACCTACTCGGAGGGATTGAGGCATGAGTTCGCCCGTGCGTTCGAGAGCGGGCAGCGCGGGACTGAGACGATCCTTTTGAAGCCGCCCAAGGACGGCTACGCCGAGGTTGCCGCAAAGGCTGCTTCACGCGCCGCCGGCGTGCAAGCCATCTATCTGGTGGGATACGTCTCGGAGCTCGAGCCTCTGGTAATGGCGCTTCGGGCAAGAGGAATTGACAGGCCGATTTTGACGACGAGCGCCGCCGCCTCGGGGGAGTTCCTCAAGAAGATGGGCGTCAACGCCGAGACGATCATCTTCCCGAGGCCGTCATACGACACGTCGAGCACCGACCCGAGGACCGCGTCGTTCGTCATGGAATACCAGAGCCGCTACGGCGCGGAACCAGACGTCTACGCCGCTCACGCCTACGACGCAGTGGGCATCATGGCCAAGGCAATAGCGGAATTCGGCCCAAGGCCTGACGACATCCGGAGAGGCCTTCTCGAACTTCGCAACTACCCTGGCGTCTCGGGCGCGACCACTTTCGATGAAAATGGCGACGTTGTCCAGCCGTACCAGATGTGCATCATCGCGGGCGGCCGCGTGGTGCCGCTCAGGAACGCCGGCCAGAAAGTCCTCGAGCCTCTCCAGCGAAAAGTGGACTCGTTGCGGTTCGGGAGGTAGGCGTGGGCGACGTCCTCCTGCTCCCTGAGCTTCTGGCGCGAAGGAGCGGCTGGCTGCAATCTGGGACAATGGTGGTATTCACCAACGGCTGCTTCGACATTCTTCACGCCGGCCACGCGCGCTACCTCGCCTCTGCCCGCGCGCTAGGCGGAGCCCTCGTGGTCGGCCTGAACGGCGACGAGTCGGTCGCGAAGCTCAAGGGGCCGTCGCGGCCGGTCATGCCGGAAAACGAGCGGGCCGAAGTTCTCGCCGCCCTCGAATGCGTTGACGCGGTGGTGATTTTTCGCGAGGAGACTCCCCTCGATCTCATCGAGGCCCTGACTCCCGACGTTCTTGTCAAAGGCGGCGACTGGCCGGTTGACGCGATCGTGGGGCGGGAACACGTCGAATCCCACGGCGGACGCGTCCTCAGCCTGCCGCTTTTGGAGGGGCGCTCCACGAGCCACATCATCAAGCGCGTCAGGGGCGAACTTACGTGACCGCTCTTGTCCGCCGCTTTCTCGAAGAAGCGGGCGCCTGGATAGAGTCAACCTCCCGCGGGTACGCCGGGCTGAAGGGAGCCTTGTTGCCCTACGGCTTGGCCGCTCTCCTCTCGAAAGAAGGCGGCGGGGCTTCCGGGCGCACGGTCATCGTCGCGCATTCGGAAGAAGCGGCCGCCCGCCTGAGGGAATCGCTGCTAGCGCTACTGGGAGAATCATCGGCCCCGCTACTTCTGCCGTCGCTGGACGTTGACCCGTACGACGTGATAGCGCCCCATTCAAGGCTTCTGCTGGAGCGCTCACTGGCCCTCGGCCGGCTGTGCCACTTCGAGAACGCACCGCTCCTGGTCTCGGCCGAGTCCCTGCTCTGGAAGGTCCCCGGAAGGGGCTGGTGGTCACAAAACCAGGTCTTATTGGAACCCGGCGCGCCCGTTGACTCCGGAGCGCTCAAGCGCAGGCTCTGGCAGATGGGGTACAGGAAGGCCGACCTGGTTGACTCTCCCGGCGAGGTCTCCATCAGGGGCAACCTGATTGACGTCTACCCGCCGAATGAGACCCTTCCTGTTCGTGCCGAGCTTTTCGGCGAGGAAGTCGAACACCTGCGGTTCTTCGACTCGGCGAGCCAGCGCTCCCTTTCGCAGGTCGGCCGCTCGGTCTGGGTGCCGCCCCTCTTCGAGGCGATGCGCGACGAGGCTCTCTTGAAGGCTCACAGGCGCCTGTTGGAAAAGACGGGCGCATTCGGCGAAGAGCGGTTGAAGAGCCTCGATGCCGTGGGAAGCACGCACACTTTCGACGTGGAGGCGAGGGTCCACGGCGAATTTTTCGGCCCGCTGGCCGGCTTTCTCGGGCGGGCGAGATGGGTGGCGGTTTCGCCTCAAGCGATCGCCGCGGCCTCCGGCGAGAGGATGGGCTCGTGGGCGGACAGTTTCAAGAGCCACGGGCGGCCGGACGCATTCGCCCCTGGCCTCCTGTTCTCAAGCTGCGAAACGGTCTCGTCCATCTTGGGCTCCCCATCGTGCCTGCGGCTCGGCGAAGGGACCGCGTCCATTGAGAGCGAACGCCCGCCGCTGTTTCCGGGCGAGCCGGCGCGGATGATGGATTACTGCGAACAACGGGTCAAGCAGGGCTTCCGCATTCTCCTTCTCTTCAACGGCAAGGGGACGCTCGAACGCGCCGCGGAGATGGCGAAGGATGCCGGAATCGTCCCCCTCGTGGAGGCGCCTCCGGAGGGCTCAATGCCGCCTGGCCTCTACTTGGCGGTGGCCCCCGTTTCCGAAGGCGTCTCGCTTCCAGAGGCCCGGCTGACCGTTTTCTGCGAGAAGGAGATATTCGGCCGCTCCCGCCCCGTAGCAGCGCGCGCCGCCAGGCGCGAGGCCTTCTTTTCCCAACTAAGGGACCTGAAGACCGGAGACGCGGTCGTCCACAGCGACCACGGAGTCGCCAGGTACGACGGGATCGAAACGCTGGTCCGCGACGGGGCGAGGGAGGATTTCCTAGCCCTTTCGTACGCGGGAGGGGACAAGCTCCTTGTTCCAGTTCAGAGGCTGGACCTCATTCAGAAGTACGCCGGCCCGGAAGGCCACAAACCGTCGCTGGACAGGCTCGGCGGGACAAGCTGGAAAAAGACTCGGGAGAAAGTCTCCAAGGCCGTCAAGGAGATAGCCCAGGATCTGCTTCAGCTTTACGCCCGCCGCCACACCGCGAAGGCGGCCGCCGTTGCTCCGGACGGCGTCTGGCAGGCCGAGTTCGAAGCGTCATTCCCGTACGAGTTGACGCCGGACCAGCAGCGCGCGATCGAGGAGGTCAAGCGCGACTTGGAATCAGAGAAGCCCACGGACAGAATCATTTGCGGCGACGTCGGCTTCGGGAAGACCGAGGTCGCCCTGCGCGCCGCGTTCAAGGTGGCGGCCGACGGCGGCCAGGTGGCCATCCTCTGTCCCACGACGGTCCTGGCCATGCAGCACAACGAGCGGTTCGCCGAGCGATTCGCCCCGTTCCCATTCAAGGTGGCGATGCTTTCAAGGTTCGTTCCGCCAAAGGAGCAGAAGGAGATTATCAAGGAAGCCGCGCGCGGGCAGATTGACGTCCTCATCGGCACCCACAGGCTCCTGTCGAAAGACGTCGCGCTGCCCAACCTCCGCCTGATGATCGTTGACGAGGAACAGCGCTTCGGGGTGGCCCACAAGGAGAAGATCAAGCAGGCGAAGCACGAAGTCCACGCCCTCACTCTTACCGCGACGCCGATCCCCAGGACGCTCCAGATGGGACTCTCAAGTCTCCTTGAGATGTCCCTTATTCAGACGCCGCCCAAAGACCGGCTGGCCATCGAAACCCGCGTGCTCCCTTACGACGAGGGGCTGGCCGCCTGGGCCGTGAGGCGCGAGCTGGGGCGGCAGGGACAGGTTTACTACGTCCACAACAGGGTGGAAAGCATCTCGGCCTCGGCCTCCAGGCTCAAGGCATTGGTCCCGGAGGCGAGAATCGCCGTGGCACACGGCCAGATGCGCGAGAGGGACCTCGAGGAGATCATGGTCGCGTTCGTTCACGGCCGGTACGATGTCCTCTGTTCAACCACGATAATCGAAAACGGGATGGACGTGCCCCGAGCCAACACGCTGATCGTGGAAAACGCGCAGGACTTCGGCCTATGCCAGTTGTACCAGCTCCGGGGCAGAATCGGCAGAAGCGACCTTCCGGCTTACGCTTTCCTGCTCACGCCCAAGGGGACCGTTCCCACCGGGGACGCGGCGAAGCGGCTGGAGGCCCTGGAGGAGTTCGCCGAACTGGGAGCGGGGTTCCGCATCGCGGCCGCTGACCTTGAGCAGCGCGGCGCGGGCACGCTTCTTGGCGCTCGCCAGTCAGGCCACATGGCCTCGGTCGGATTCGAACTCTACATGCGGCTTCTGGAGGACGCCGTCGCCGAGGCCAGGGGGGAGGCCAGGGGCCCCAGGGAGAGGTGCGATTTCAGCCTGGGACTGGACCTTTCCGTTCCTTTGGAGTATATGGAGGAGGTGAACCAGCGCCTCGCCTTCTACAGGGAGCTTTCCCTGGCGGCTGGCGAGGAGGAGGTGTCGCGTTTGGCGGCCGCCACGGAGGACCGCTTCGGGCCGCTTCCTGACGCCGTGCAGACGCTGCTTCACGCGGCGAAGCTCCGCCTGAAGGCGGAGCGCTGCCAGGTTCGCAAGGTGGCTAGAAAGGGCGACGTGCTTCTGATGAGATTTGAGCCTGACGCCGTGCTTGACGTCCGAGGCCTTCTGAAATTCGCGGCTTCGCGCCCCAAAGTCCGTCTCGAACCAAACGGCTCCCTCGAAATTGTGCTGCGGCCGGGCGAGGGGCCGCTGGAGGCTGTCTCGCTCGTCCTCGGCGCGGCGGGCTCCCACGCGGAGGGGGCCACGGCATGAGGAAGCCTCTGTTGGGCGCGATCGCGCTGGCCGTCCTGCTGGCGTGCGGGCATGACCCTTTGAAGAAGCTGGAGCGAGACCCGAAGGTCCTTGCTTTGGTTGGAAGGTATTGGATATCCAAGGAGGACTTCAGCCGCTCCCTGGCGTACGCCCACGACGGCGGCCAGGCCGAAGACCTGCTCCAGAGCAGAATATGGGACCGCCTCCTGAACGACGCGCTGGTGCTCAACGATCTGGCGGAGGCTCCCGCCTCGGGCCAGGCGGCGCCGCTCGGCCCTTACTCCGACCCGCAGCGGCGCGAGGAGGCGGTCAGGCAGGCGCTCGAGGAGAGGCTGTTCTCGAAAATCTCCATCAGCGACGCCGAGGTGGCTCACGACTACCAGGAGAACAGGGGCAACTACGAGAAGGGCAAGGGCGTCCTGCTGCGATCCATGCTGCTTATAGGCCAGGCGCAGGCGCAAGAGGCCGAGCAGCTCCTTCGCTCGGGCCACTCTTTCGTTGACGTGGCCAGGCTTTACTCGACCGCGCCGGACCACGGGTCGCCGCAGTACTTCGAGGAGGCGGAGATTCCGGAGTACTTGCAGCCGGTCGTCGCCAAGCTCAGGCCAGGCGAGCCTTCGGCCCCAGTGGAGGTTGGGCTTGGCAACTACCAGATCATTCTCGTAAAAAAGAAGTTCGACAAGTATCAGGTACCGCTGGAAGAGGTGGCGCCGCTGATCAGGCTCCGCCTTTCCGATGAAGCGCAGGAAAGGCTTCAGGCCCAGTACCTCGCCTCTCTTCGGGAGCGCTTCCCCATCACGGTCTTCGAGGACAAACTTCCGTTCCACTACGAAAAGGAGACGCCATGAACCGGTTAGCACTTTCCCTCGTCTTTTGCGCCGCGGCCGCGACGGCCATTTCCGCCCAGGTCATAGAAGAGGTCGTCATAAAGGTCAACGACCAGATCGTCACCAGAAGCGAGTATGAAAGCCGGCTGAAGCAGACGATCGAGGGCATCAAGCGCGAGTACAAAGGGCCGGACCTGGAAAAACAGCTGGAGGAGGTGCCTCAGAAGCTCGTCGAGCAGATGACGGAGGAGCAGCTCCTTATCGAGAAAGCCAAGCAGCTTTACAACATAGACGCCATCGTTGATTATCAAATCGAGAACTTCATGAAGGAGAACAAGCTCGCCACCAAGGACGACCTGGCCAAGGCGCTCGAGAAAGAGGGCATGACCATGGCCGATTTCCGGAAGCAGGTGACGATGATCTTTATCCCCGAGTTCATGAAAAGCCGCGAGGTGAGGAACAAGATTTCGGTCTCGACCGACGAGATAAAAGACTACTTCAACGAGCACAAGGACAAGTTCGGGCAGAAGCCGCAGGTTGACCTTCAGGAGATCCTCATATTGAAGGAGGATCACACTCCCGCCCAGGCGAAGGCCCTCTACGAGCAGATTCAGCGGGAATTGGCCCAGGGCAAGGATTTCAGCGCGCTGGCGAAGACCTATTCGCAGGCTTTTTCGCGCGACAAGGGCGGGGAGGCGGGAACCTTCTTCCCTGGCGACCTGAGCCCGGACCTCTCCCAGCCGGTCTTCGCCCTCAAGGCCGGGCAAGTGACCCCTCTTCTGGAGACCAAAACCGGCTGGTACATCTTCAAGGTCGTCTCCCGCCGCGAGGCCAAGCCGCCGACGCTGGACGAGGCGCGCGATTCCATCATCGAGGCGCTGAAGGAACAGAAATTCAAACAGGCGTATAAAGACTACATCAAGGAACTGAAGGCCGAAAACTTCGTCTGGATAAACCCGAAGTACGTGTAAAGGGGACGAGCCTGCGCCTGGACAAGTTTCTCAAGAACTGCCGCCTTGAAAAGAGGCGCTCCGTGGCCAAGCGCGACGCCGATGCTGGGCTCATACTGCTAAACGGGCGCCCGGCGAAACCAGGCAAGGAGGTCAAGCCGGGCGACATCGTTTCGGTGGCCGCCGAAGGCCCGGACGAAAGCCGCGGCGTGATTTCTTATGAGGTCGTCGCCCTGCCCGAGCGGCCGGTGCCGAAGGGCAAGGAGGCGCTTTACTGCAAGCGGCGATGACAAGCCTCCTGACGCCATTCAAGATAGGCATCGTCCCGGTTGATCCACCGCTTGTGCTCGCTCCGATGGCCGGACTCACCGACGTGACGTTCAGGCGCGTCGTCCGCTCCGCCGGGCCCGTCGGCCTCGTGGTCTCCGAAATCGTCTCCGCCGAAGGCTTAACGCGCGGGAACATGGAGGCCGGCGACTTTCTCGCCATCGGTCCTGGCGAGCACCCCATATCGCTTCAGATTTCAGGCTCGAATCCGGCGACGATGGCCGAAGCAGCCAGGATATGCGAACAGCAGGGAGCGGACATCGTGGACATAAACATGGGCTGTCCGGTTCCCAAGGTTACAAAAGGCTTCTGCGGCGCCGCCCTCATGCGCGACCCATCCCGCGCCGCGGCCGTCGCCGAAGCGGTCGTAAAGGCGGTCAAAATCCCGGTGACCGCGAAGATGCGCCTTGGGTGGAACGAGCGGCAACTGACGTTCATCGAGGTCGCGAAGCTGCTTGAAGAGGCTGGCGTTTCCGGCCTCTGCCTCCACGCCCGCACGAGAGAACAGGGATACAAGGGCAAGGCCGCCTGGTTCCGCATCGCCGAACTGAAATCCGCCGTGAAGCTGCCAGTCATTGGCAACGGGGACGTCGAGAGTCCGCACGACGTATTTCGGATGTTCGCCGAAACCGGCTGCGACGGAGTGATGATTGGCCGCGTGGCCGTGAAAAACCCGTGGATTTTTCGGCAGGCCGCCGAGCTAGCTGAGACGGGAACGTTTCGGGCTCCCTCGGTTGATGAGCGCATCGCCTTGATACGTTGCCACTTCGGCGAAATTATTGCGACGAGCCGCCAAGGCCTCGCGCTTCACCGGATGAAGACCTTTCTCGGCAAGTACACGCGCGGCCTCGAAGGCGCGAGCGCCCTAAGGCTCGCCATCAACGAAAGCAAGACCGAAGCGGCCATGGCGGATGCGTTCGAGGCGTGGGCTTCCTCCGTACAACCGGCGGCGCCAGGGCAGGACCGCCAGGAGATCCCAGGCCGCCCCGGGCCGGCCGTATAGCATCGGGAATCTCCTGCTGGGAGTCTCCTGCTGCTGGACTCCCGTCAAGGATTGTGGTACAATTCAGCCCTCGACACAACGCTGTTTTAGGGAAAAGAGGGAGTTTTGCAAAAGTTCAATATTGTTGAGGAGGCGGGTTATGAGACCTTTGCATCTTGCCACTTTCTGCCTGTTGGCATCCATGATCGTAGGGACTTCGGTTGCCGGATGGTGCGGAGAACCCTTTTCGGGGGCGCAGGAAATAGTCAGGCCGGAGCCGCGCAATCATCCTAAGCCGAGCTTCTCGGATGGGCCCAGGCAAATATTGGGCGAGGACGGGCGCTATCATGGCCTTGGGCTTATAGGCCAGGATCCGCGGGCCATCAAGGAATGGCGGAAGAGAGGAGTCGCGCCAAGCATGGCGTCGACCTCGCTTCCCCCTTCTGTGGTCAACACCACCTACCTCCCCCCCGTCGGAAACCAGGGCTCCCAAGGCTCATGCGTGGGATGGGCGGTCGGTTATTACAATTTGACCTACTTTGAAGCAAAGAGGCTGAACTGGTCACCTGAGCTCGTAAGCCATCAGTTCAGCCCAGCTTACATCTATAATCAAGGGCGATCCGTTCCAGACAACGGGATGTATTTCAGGGATGCCACCCAGATCCTCGGGACTCTGGGCTGCGCCACGCTGGATGTAATGCCCTATGACGCCAGCAATTACACGGCTTGGCCTTCAGAGGCCAGTTATGTTGAAGCCATGTCCCATAAAATCGGCACGGTCACCTGGATAGACACAACGCAAGCAGGGGCGCTCGACGCGATAAAGCAACGCCTGGCAAACGGAGACATAGGCTTCGCCGGGATAAACGTCTATTCGAACTTTGGCAACATCAGCAGCTATGGCTATAACTATTGCCTGGCGAACGCAACTGGCAATTCCTTCGGCGGCCACGCGACAACCATCGTTGGGTACGATGACAACCGCGTGACAAACGACGGGGTGGGGGCATTTTTCTGCGTCAACTCCTGGGGCACCGACTGGGGCGCTCTAGGCTACTACTGGATTTCTTACCAAGCGGTCACGGACGTCAATCACCGTATCTGCCAGGGAGCATTCGCCTATTAGGACATTCCTCCAGTCACATCCCCGATCTATGCGGCCAAGCTTCAGGTTTCCTATGGCCAGGCGCGGGACCTCGTTTTCAGACTCGGCTCCGGAAGTGCTTCCTTGTCCATCTTCGATTTGGCCTCATGGCATGAAGGCCCCAGCAGAGCCCAGGCCATTGCGACGCCGGGATATCCGATTTGGGTTGACGTGACGGCGCTGCAAGGTCCTGCCTACTCCGTCTCAGTCACAGACGGCTACAATATGGACTTGTCGGGAACCATGCAGAGCTTTTCCGTGGTTGACCTCGCAACCGGACAGGAGATGCAGGCGTGCTCATTGCCGGCCGCGATACTGCCGCTCGACAATCCGGCGCCGATTTCAAACGGAGGCTTCGAGACGGGCGACTTGACGAACTGGCAGGCACAGGTTTATGGAAGCGGTTCTCTGCCCGCAGTTTCGCCGGAGCACCCACATGCCGGTGGATACGACTGCCTCATTTCCTCGACGGGGACTCAATATGGCAACCCCTGGATAGACAGGACACTGACCGTGCCTGCCGAGCCTGTTGCGTTGGGAGGATGGGTTTACCCGGTCCAGAACCAGCCTGGTGGGGGCGATCTGCAATACGCCTACATACAGACCTCCAGCAACTATGCCAACTACTATCTTGCTAGCGAGAACACCGCAAGCTGGAAGCCGGTATTCGTGGATGTTTCCTCTTTGGCTGGGCAGAGCCTCTATTTGGAGGTTGGAGCGGTCCACGACGGAACGACCACGGGATCAACGTCACTTTACGCCGACGATTTCGCCTTTTGGCAGGAACACCCCGCGACGGCACCGGTGGGGACCATCGGGCTCTCTCCATCTTTCCTGCCCAACGCGACCATCGGTGTTGCCTACACCCAAACTGTGACTGCAAGCGGCGGAACGGCGCCATACAACTACTTCGTCACCTATGGGTCCCTGCCTTCTGGGCTGACATTGAATCAGGCGACCGGAGCGTTCGAAGGCAGCCCCTCCCTGCTCGGCCGCTTTAGCTTCGTTGTCACTGCCATTGACTTCAACGGTTGTGGCGGTCACCGGCAATATGCGCTGGATGTCTGCGCCGGGCCCGCGATCGCTCCCACCGTGACGGGGGCTGGATCGGGCTGCGCTTCTCAAGGCGTCGCGCTGGCCACGCAGGCTTATTCCACCTACCAATGGAATAAAGACGGGACCGCTATTCCGGGCGCAAACGCCCAAGGTTATCTTGCCACGCAAAGTGGAACGTACTCGGTTACCGTGTTGGATGCATGCGGATACGGCGCGACCTCTTCCGGACACGCCGTTACCTTGTCCCAGGGGCCAGCTCCCGTGATTTTCGGTCAAACGGGCAATTCGTGCCCGGCCGATTCTGTCGTGCTCTACGCAGGAGCTTATTCTTCTTACCAATGGAATCTCAACGGGACGCCGTTGGCCGGCGCGACAGGGCAAAGCTACGCGGCTACCTCCTCAGGAACGTACACGGTCACGGTGGTTGATGGCTCCGGGTGCATGGGTGTTTCTTCCCCGTTTCAGGTGACAATTCACGCGTGCGCTTCCGCCTGCTCGGGCTGGTCGTGGGCCAACCCCAGGCCTGATGGCAATTCGTTCTATTCGGTGGCCTACGGCTCTGGAAAGTACGTGGCGGTGGGCCAATATGGGAAAGTGGCGACCAGTCCGGACGGCGCCTCATGGACAGCGCAGGCTTCAGGCACAACCAAGGACCTATGGGGCATCGCCTGGGCGAACGGTCGCTTTGTGGCGGCAGGACGCGGCGGTACCATCGTGACGAGCACGGACGGCGTAGCCTGGAATGCCAGCGTTTCAGGGACCACCGTGGATTTTATGGGATGCGCATGGGTCAATGGCCAATTCATCGCACTCGGGACAAAACGCTCCATCTTGACCAGCGCCGATGGCATAACATGGACCATCAGAAATGCTGACGGGACCGACGCGGAATATCTGAGCGGAGTTACATGGAGCGGCTCGATGTACGTCGCGGTTGGAGGGGATTGGGGAAGTTATCCGCCCTACAAAAGCCTCATTTTAACAAGCACCGACGGGGTATCCTGGAACGCCCAGAGGGTCACTCCTTATTATAGCTCGGACTATGGCGCCTATTGGCTCAACGCCGTCGCCTGGAACGGCGCCCTCTTCACGGCCGTGGGCGACTCGGGGCTCGCAATGAGCAGCGCTGACGGCTTGACTTGGACCCAGCTCAACGCGGACATGGGGGCGCCTTCCCTGCAAAGCTTGATTTGGGACGGGAACGAATTCGTGGCGCCGGACTACCAGGGCACAGGCGTCTTTTCTTCCGCTAACGGCGCCAGTTGGTCACAATTGACCGCGCTTCCAGCGATTTCGCTTCCATTGTACGGAATTTGCCAGGGCGACAGCGCCTCACATTTGGTGGCCGTTGGGTTCGGCAGCGCCGTAGGGAGCGGACAATCCAGCTGGGCCAGCTATCCAGTCGCTGGCGAGGCGTCAAACTATCTGTTCGGAATCGCGGGGGGCGATTTGGGCGCGGGAAAGCCCGCGGTTGGCGTAGGGTATGACACGATGACGGGCGGGTCAGTGATTCTCACCAGCAACGATGGCTTGGCTTGGGCCAGAAACCCGTTCACGGCGAGCAGTGGCTATTGGCTTTATGGGGTAGCCTATTCCGCGGGGCACTATGTGGCCGTCGGGCCCTATACCAGCGCCAATAGCAGTGACGGCACCAATTGGAACGAGGTACCTGTTTCGGGCAACCTCTACGGCGTGGCGGCAAGCAGCACTCTGTTTGTCGCTGTAGGGTCCGCCGGCAGGATTTTATACAGCACCAATGGAGGGGCAAGCTGGACGCAAGCCACGTCGGTGACCACCAGCAGGCTGCGGGCCGTCACTTACGATGGCACGACTAACCTGTGGGTCGCGGTTGGCGACGCGGGAACGGTTCTGACGAGCCCGGATGGCATCGCGTGGACCCCAAGAAGCTCGGGAACTGCGAACGCCCTGTATGCGGTGACGAGCGGAATCTGGAGCTTCTCGTCTGGTGAAACCGGCCACGTCATCATTGCCACTGGCGCGCTTGGGACGATCCTTACCAGCCCCGACGGCATCGCTTGGTCCACACGCGTTTCCAACACTCTTATGACTCTGCGCGGAGTCGTGAGGGGGGCGGGGCAGTTCGAGGCGGCTGGCGGCGGCGGCATAATGTTGACGAGCACCGACGGCCTGACTTGGTTTGAAGAAGCTTCCGGCACCTCCTTCGGGGGCGGGCTCTTGGGCCTATCATACGGTGCGCCTGGGAGCGGTGGCGCACCGGGGGACTATTTTGCCTCCGGGTATTACGGAGCGATTATTTACAAGCAGGCGCTGCGCGCTACCGCCTCGGCTTCGCCAACATCCGGTGGATTGCCCCTGACGCCGTCCTTTACGGCTCTGGCGCAGGGGGGCCAAGAGCCCTTCAACTACGAGTGGGACTTCGGCGACGGATCGCCCCATTCAAACGCGCAGAACCCAGCCCACCGCTACCAAGCGGCTGGCACTTTCGGTGTCACGCTTACGGTCAGGGACTGCAACGGAATGCTAGCCATGGACAAGCTCGTAGTGACGGCTGGCGGATCCAACGTCTATAGGGTTCCTTACTCCATCACTCCGCTTAAAGCGGTTAGCAATGACCATGGGGCGAGCGCCACCATCACCTGGGACGCGTCGAATTGTTCCTCGGACGGCTATCATTTGATTTACGGCTATGGAAGCGAACTGACGTCATGGAGCGTGGCGGGAGGAGCCTGCGGGCTCAGTGCCACAGGCACCGCGCAATGGACTGCTATTCCCAATCCCGCGACCGATTCAAGCCGCTTCCTCTGGTTCCTGGTTGTTGGAGATAACGGCTTGAGCGTGGAAGGTTCTTGGGGAACGACGTCGTCGGGGCAGGAACGAGGCGGCGGACCAAGCGAGGTATGCGGATTCACGAGCAGGGCGAGCGGCGACTGCGGGACTTACCCGTCAGTGGCACAATAGCGAGGCAGCCCGGAAGGCGTCCCCCTATACTACATGCTACCAAGTGGGCGGTGAGCACCCCCGCCCACTTTTTTCTAAACATTACCTGCCATGGACATGCCTTTTCGGCTCGCAGAGAGTCCAGCCTCTTAACGAAAAACAGAAAATATTTGCCAGACGTAGATCCGGGTTGGGGATAGTCGCGGCCGGTCGCCATCCGTCAAGCCGAGGCGGCTCCCTTTCGATATCAGATGCGGCTTTTACCCCGAGCTTTCCTTTTTCTTTTCATCGAGGGCTTTTGAGGCGCTCCTTCCCTGTGGCTCTCCTTTCCTTGACACGAAATCGGGGCGGGGGGTATAGTTACCCTCTACCGGGTACGCCTGGCAGAAAAATTAGCACGCAAGTTTCAGGCCGGTCAAAGCGCAGCCGCGCCTTTTAGGCGCGGGCCAGAAAGGGGGCTTCACGAATGCAGCAAATCACGCACGATGTGGTCATCCTGGGCACCGGGCTCGCGGGCTTGAGGGCCGCGGTTGAGTTGTGCCGGGCGACCGGAGGGAAAGTTGACCTCGGCGTCGTCGCCAAGGTTCAGATCATGCGATCCCACTCCGTCTGCGCGGAGGGGGGCTCCGCGGCCGTCATGAGGCCGGAGGAGGGAGACAGCTTCGAGCTTCATGCCTGGGACACCGTTAAGGGCTCGGACTTTCTCGCCGACCAGGACGTGGTTGACCGCTTCGTCCACCGGATGCCGGACGAGGTCCGCCTTTTGGACCACTGGGGCTTGCCATGGTCGAGGCGCGAGGACGGCCGCATCATGCAGCGCCCCTTTGGCGGCCACTCCTACCCTCGCGCTTGCATGGCGGCGGACAAGACCGGCTTCTTCGAGATGCAGACGCTCTACGACCAGCTCGTCAGGTACAACAATTTCAAGCGTTACGACGAGTGCTTCGTAACCTCCATCCTAAGAGACGGCGACGGCCGGTTCGCCGGCCTCACCGTTTACGACGCGCCGACCGGCGAATTCTACGCGATCAAGGCGAAGGCGCTTCTGATAGCATCTGGCGGCCTCGGGACGCTGTACGGCTTCACCACCTATTCTCAGACCGTGACGGGCGATGGCCAGGCGATGGCTTACCGCGCCGGGCTCGCGCTCGAAGACCCGGAGTTTCTCCAGTTCCACCCGACCGGCCTCGTTCCCTCCGGCATCCTGATGACCGAAGGCTGCCGCGGGGAGGGCGGTTACCTGCGCAATTCGGGCGGCGACCGCTTCATGGAGAAGTACGCGGCCAAGTTCATGGAGCTTGCGCCGAGGGACATCGTCTCCCGCTCCGAGATGACCGAGATTCTGGAAGGGCGGGGCTTCAAGGGCCCCGAGGGGCTCGACTACATCCAGCTCGACCTGACCCACCTCGGCGCCGACAAGATCAACAAGAAGCTCCCGCTGATCAGGGAAGTCTGCATGAAGTTCCTCGGGCTCGATCCGATCAAGCAGCCGATACCCATCCGCCCCGTCGCGCACTATTCGATGGGCGGCATCGAGGTTGACATTGACGGCCACAGCAAAATAGAAAACGTCTGGGCGGCGGGCGAAGTCGCGTGCTATTCGCTCCACGGCGGAAACAGGCTCGGCTGCAACTCGACGGCGGAGTGCCTCGCGTGGGGCGGCATAACCGGCGAGCAGATAACCAAGTACCTGGCCTCCAACCCCAAAGTGAGCGCCTTCCCGGAGGCGCGAGCCAATGAGGAAGAGGCGCGCGTATTCAAGGGGCTCCTCCAAAAGGACGGCCCGGAGAGCCCTTACAAGATACGAAAGGAGCTCAGGACGCTCATGGACGAACACGCCGGCGTTTACCGTACCGGCGACTCTATGAAAGAGGGCCTTCGTAAGATCGGCGACCTCAAGGAGCGGTTCAAGAAGATCGGCATCCAGGACAAGGGGAGGGTTTACAACTCCAACCTCTTCCACGCCCTGGAGTGCGAGAACCTTCTGGACCTCGCCGAGGCGCTGCTCCTGGCGGCCCTCGCCCGCGAGGAGTCCAGAGGGGGCCACGCGCGCAGGGATTTCCCGGTCCGCGACGACGAGAAGTTCCTCAAGCATTCGCTGGTCTATTACAACGCAGGCGGCAAACCGAAGCTCGACTATAAGCCGGTCACCATCACCAACTGGAAACCGGTCGAGCGAAAGTACTAGGAGGCTGAGATGGCCGAACTCAAAAGGCACGACAACAGGCTCGGCGTTTGGGGATGGCTCGGCGGCGGGCGATGGGGCATCGAGCGCTACGCTTACATCCTTCACCGGCTCACCGGGCTTGGAATCCTCTTCTACTTCCTGCTCCACATCGTCGTCACGAGCCTTCGCGCGATGCAAATCTATCTCTGGACGGAGGGTGGCTTCTTTCACCAGCCGGTATTCAAGGTCGGCGAGTACCTAGTCTTCTCTGCCTTCGCCTACCACGCTTTCAACGGCGTGAGGCTCATACTCGTGGAGCTGGGTTTAGCGGTCGGCAAGCCCTTCGAGCCCGTCTACCCTTACAAAACCTCGCTCAGCGTCCAAAGGCCGCTCTTCATCGTCATGATGATCCTGGCGGCGGCTTTCCTGGCCGCCGGGACCATTGAATTTCTCGGATTCGTGGAATAGGAGGCCGCCATGAGAGAGACGAAGCTTTGGACTTGGTTCATGCTGGCGGGACTCGTGATCCTCATTCTCCTCGGGCTCCACATGACCGTGGCCCACATGGGCGGGCTCACCGGCGTAGGTGTCACGAAGGCGGGCGATTCTGTCAACGAGGCCAATTCGCAGGCTCGCGACGCGACGCTGTTTTATCCCGTGGTTTACGTGATCCTGCTGGCGGCCGCGCTCTTCCACGGCCTATACGGGCTGAGGGTCATTCTCTTCGAGCTCGGCCTGTCGAGCACGACGCAAAAAGCCGTCAGCGCCCTTCTCCTGATAGTTGGAGTCGGGCTTTTCGGCTTCGGGACGTGGGGCGTCTTCGCGGCGCACGCGCTTTACGCGGGGAGGGGCTGACATGTGGGAGAACATTGACAAGGTGCAGGAGGTCCGTTTTCACGTCAGCCGGTATTCGCCAGAGCGGGACTCGAAGCCCTACGTGCAGGTTTTTCCCGTTCCGGTTCGCGAAGGCATGACCGTGCTCGAAGGGCTCCACTATATAAAGGAGAACCTCGACAGCTCGCTGGTCTGGCGCTACTCTTGCAGGATGGGCGTTTGCGGCTCGTGCGGAATGCTCCTGAACGGGCGGCCCACCCTTGCCTGCAACACCCAGATACTCGACATCGCCAAGACCGACCTCACCGTCGCGCCGCTGCCCAACTTCGACGTCATGCGTGACCTGGTGCCGGACCTAGCGACGATGTTCAAGAAGCACATCGCCAACAAGCCATTCATCGTCAGGCAGGACGATGCCGAACAGAACGACCCGTCGGGCGAGTACTTCCAGACGCCCGAGCAGCTCGAGGAGTACCTCCAGTTCAGCTACTGCATAAAGTGCGGGTGCTGCATGGCGGCCTGCCCGACGCTCGCGACCGACTCAGAGTACCTGGGGCCGATGCCTCTGACGCAGGGATACCGTTACAGCGCCGACACGAGGGACGGGGCGAAGAAGGATCGGATGAAGGTCTCCGGGACCGGCCACGGCGCGTTCCGCTGCCACTACGCCGGAGAGTGTTCGAGGGCCTGCCCCAAGGGCGTTGACCCGGCGAAGGCGATCCAGCACCTAAAGAGACAGCTCGTTCTCGACTATCTTCACCTGGCGAAACAGCGCAAGCCGTGCGCCAAGCAGCACGGGCCAGGAAAGGGGACAAGGGATCCCAAAATTCCCGATGCCCCGGCCAAGACCGTCGGCGTCTGAGCCACCGAGAGAACCAGAGAGCTGGACCCATTAAGGGCCCTAGCGGAGAAGGGGCGGCGGAGCAATCCGCCGCCCCTTTCGCTTCGCGGGCGCTGGCCGCCTGGAACGAGCGGCTCACATGGCTTTCCTTTTGGTCTTCCACCTGGCCCCGGTTCGTGGCACAATGGGGACGTAGAGGAGGAGGCCATGGAGACCTATAAAATTCCGAAGGAACGGGCCAAGGTTTTGGTCTGGGTTCCGCCGAACAAGCCCGAGGAACGCGACCTCTTTCTATCGCCGTTCGCCGAATCGCACCAGGGGGCCGAGACGGTCTCCGACCTGCTCTTGCGCCCCACGAGATTCCTGCCGGTCCTGCGGGAGGGCAACGGCCTTCAACTGGTGCGCAAGGAGGCGATCAGGTGGCTCAAGGTGAAGGACCCGGAGCGCGCCGAGTGGCACTTCATGGAACAGCGGGCGGGCGCCCCGGAAGCGCGGATCATTTGCGAGTTCCGGGAAGGCGGGACGCTCGAGGGCGTCATCTACGCGCTTACCAAGCCTGGCGAGCAGAGGGTCCTCGACGTCGCCAACCTGGCGCAAGGCTTTCTGCCGATGGAAACGCACGAGGGTTTTTTTCTAGTGAACTTGAACCACGTGTTCCAGATAACGATCCTGGAAGAGAGCCACTCCGGAACGTGACAAAATGAAGGGCCAGGCCGCTTCGGGCCGGGGCCGGTGGAGACGAGATGAAGACGCGCGTCACCGAGCTGTTCGCCATCGAACATCCCATCGTCCTTTCGGGCATGAGCTGGATCAGCACCCCGGAACTGGTCGCGGCCGTCTCGAACGCCGGCGGCCTCGGCATCCTCGCCACGGGTGTATATAACCCGAGGCAGACCAAGGAGGCCGTGCGCAAGATACGCGAAATGACTGACAAGCCCTTCGGCGCGAACGCCACCCTCTATTTTCCCGGCGCAAGGGAAAATACCAAGGCGCTGCTGGACGAGGGCGTCCCCGTTATCAACTTTTCGATGGGCAAGGGCGACTGGATCGTGAAGGCCGCTCACGGATACAACGGCAAGGTGATCGCGACGGTCGTCAACGAGAAGCACGCGCGAAGCGCCGAAAGTTACGGGACCGACGCCCTTCTGGTGACCGGACACGAGGCCGCGGCGCACGGCGGGCCGGTGGCTTCGAGCGTGCTCGTTCCATCCGTCGCTTCGAGCGTCAATATTCCTCTAATAGCCGCCGGCGGCTTTTCGGACGGCAGGGGGCTGATGGCCGCGCTCGCGCTGGGCGCCGACGGAATCGCCATGGGGACTCGCTTCATGAACACGCGAGAAAGCCCGGCTCACTCCAACTGCAAGGCTCTTTGCAACGAAAAGGGGGCCGAGGACACTATTTACACGACGAGGTTCGACGGCCAGCCGTGCCGCATCCTCCGCTCGCCCGGCGCGGAGAAAGCCATCGTCAAGGGGCTGGACCTGACGCGCGCCGCCTTCGACGCACGCGAGATCGCGAGGATGATGGAGTTGCCCTACGCGAAGCTCGCCATGGGCGTCCTCGCCTCCGGCTGGAAGAACACCAGGGAACTCGCGCACCTCGCCACAGCTTTCAAGCGTTTCCGCGTAGCCTGCACCGAGGGCGACGTCGGCAGGGGCGTGATGCCACTGGGAGAAGCGGCCAGCCTCATCACCGACACGCCGTCTGTTCGTGAACTCATCACCCGCATCATCAGGGAGGCGGAGGAGTCGAGCGCCAGGCTGGCGGCCATGGCACGCGGGGATTAGCGCCGCAGGCCAATAACCCTCGTGTCACGATTCGAGCTTCTTCGCGGCGTCGAGGACTTGCGCGTCGTGTCCTTCAACCTTGACGCCGCGCCATATCTCTCTTATGACCCCGTCCGGGCCGATCAGGAACGTGGACCTGTTTACGCCGAGCGCCGTCTTGCCGAACATCGAGTTCTTTTTCCAGACGCCGTAGGCAGAAATGATCTTTCCTTCAGGGTCCGAAATGAGCGGGAAGTTGAGGCGGTACTTTTCGATGAACTTCTCGTGGCTCTTCAAGCTGTCCTTGCTGACGCCCAAAACCACCACGCCCATTTTCTGAAGCTCGCCGTTCACGTCCCTGAACGAACAGGCCTCCTTGGTGCATCCGGGGGTGTCGTCCTTGGGATAGAAGTAGAGGACGATTATTTTCCCCTTGAAGCCGTCCAGGCTGATTTCCTTTCCCGTCGAAGAAGGCGCGGTGAAGCCAGGGGCCTTCATTCCAACCGCCAGGGTTTTTTCGGCCATATTTTTCTCCTTCGCGCCGGCGGCCCAGACCGCCAGCCCGGCAACAAGCATGGGAAGCACTATCGCTTTCGAGCGCACGCGAACCTCCGATCGCCGCCCAACCGGACGACAACAGTAAAACAGAGGCGCGCGGCCCAATATTGCCGGGGCGGTCCCTGGCAGGGAGCGAGCGTGGCGTCAAAAGTTCAGCATTAGAATCTAGCGCCCGCCTTCACGAGTCACGCCTCGGACCGCGACAGAATCTTTTCGTCGAGCCCCCCCTCGAGCCGCTTCATGGCGCTGGTCGAGGCGAAATATCCCTTCGTTCCGGCCGCGACCATCAGGAAGCTGATGACGGCGAGCGCGCCGTCGAAGAGGCTCCACCATGAAGGCCCGAAGTACCTGAATAGGCTGATGCCGAGGACGAGAAATGCGAGGCCGGTCCTGATGAAGGCGAGCGCGGTGCGGCCCCTGGCAAGCTCCGTTCGCAGGAAGGAGAGACGCGTTCTGGTCAGGGCGTAGAGGTTTCTACCCTCCGCAAGGACGTTCCTCTCCCTGGCAAGGTCGGTCCGCCGCGTCGAAAGGTCCGTTCGGGTGACGGCCATCTCCGTCCGCTGGTTGGCTAGGCTCGTCCTGTCCTTGGCGAGCCGCGTGCGCTCGTCCGCCAGGCTCGTGCGCCGCTGGGCGAGGGTCGTCCTGTCGTTTGCCAGCGCCGTGCGCCTGCGAGCCATTTCGGTTCGCTCGACGGCGAGGCCGGTCCGCTGGTTGGCCAGGCCCGTGCGCTCCTGCGCCAGGCCGGTGCGTATGTTAGCCAGCTCCGTGCTTCTGGTCGAAAGGCGCGTCATCTCCCTGGTGAGCGCCGTCCTCTCCTTGGCCATGCCGGTCTGCTGCTCCGAATGGTGCGCCGTGGCCGAGGAGAATTGCAGGAGGTTGGTCGTGTTCTCCGTCCGCTTTCTCGCGAGCTCGTTCTGTTCCTCTATCAGGCGGACCTGTTCCTTCTCTGCGGCCTCGCTCTCCTGGAGTATGGCCCTCATTTTTTCAAGGATGACTTCCTCGTTCCCCTCGGCTGCCATGGAACCCTCCTCTTTTCAAGCGCCGAAGTCGCCCACCGGGCCATAGCCCGGCTGGTACTCGGCGCCGGTGACTCCACTTACCCCGCTGGCCTTCTCGATGACGCGCTTCAGCGCCGCGTCGTCGAGGTAGGGCCCTTCAATCATGATTGCCCCGTCTTGCGCCTTCGCCCCCAGCTCAAGCGGGGCGGTCTCCCTGTCGAGGACCAGTTCGGCGAGGACCTTGGTCGAGAGCAGGAAATCGGCCGCGTCCCTCTCGGATTGAGGCGTAGCCTGAAAAGCCTTCTCCTTCGAAGCGTGGAGGATTATCGAGCAGACGTCGCTAACGCTGGCCTTGGCCATGTTGATGCACAGGTCGTACTGCGCCGGGTCGCGTAGGTCCTTTCCGTACATGAACCGGCACCACGTGAGGCGCTCCCCGTCGGCCTGCTCGATGTACTCCCGAGCCTCCCTCTCCGAGAGCCCCCTGAGCTCCATCGTCCTGCGGACGCGGTAGTCCTCCGGGGCCAACAGCCTGACGCGAAGGCACTGAGGAAAGTTCGGCAAGAGAAGGTGGCCCGAATAGCCGAGGTAGGCGGCGCTCTCGCCGCAGAAGAATTCCATCATGGCGAGCCGCATGAGTATCTTGTATGGGCGCCTCAGGTCGCTGAACTCCTGGTAGGCGCGCACCGCCCTCGGAATGGCGCTGATCACCTTCGCCGCCGCCTCGCCGTGGGCGTTGATCGCCGCCACCAGGTTCTCCCTGGTCAGGCACTTCACGCCGCCCTGCCGCTGGAGGCACTCCGCCACCTCCTGGCCGCCCGCCATCGAGCCTCTGGAAATCAGAATTGTAGCCATGCTCCCCCCTCCCCGTGCAGTTTATTCCCATTGCTGCTCCATAGGCAAGGCCACCGGACGCGGCCACCGGACGCGGGCAAATGAAAGGCCCGACACAAGGGGGGCGAAGCGGCATGGCCAGCCAATGCAGGAGGGCGGTCCTCGTAACTCTCGGGAATGAAAAAGGGGTGGGTTGGTCGGGGCGATAGGATTTGAACCTACGACTCCCTGCTCCCAAAGCACGCCCGAGGCTATTGTAAGGGAGTAGGAGCAAGCTGTCCAGAGCTTGCATCTGTTATGTATATAAAGGCCATTTAAGCGGCCGTCTCTTTAAAGAGGTTTAGCGGAATTTAAGCCAAAACGATTTCAAACTTGCGATTTTGTTGCAGTCGAAAAAGGCCTCCGGTGTCTCAGGAGGCCTTCCTTTTTCGTTGGGAACAGGCTGTTCAGGACTTCTTCTTGCCACTTGAATCTGACAAATGTTCGCGGACGTTGGCGAGCTTCCAAAGAAGCGCGGGATGCTGGGCAAGAACGAAAGCTTCCTCGCAGTGCGATTTGAAGAGCAAGCCCAAGGACAGCTCTCCGCGCTCGATGGCCTTGACATACTCGGTTTCCTTCGGCGCCAGCTTGCAGAATTTCCCCGCTACGGACCACGAGCTATTGATCAGGTTCTGGCGCGATGGCTTATCCCCGGCAATGAGCATCGGAAGAAGCTGATCTTTGATCGCACGCGCTGTCACCAGCCGATTCGGACGCTGGCGGCCGTAGCTTGAAATGGGATGTTCGAGGGTCGCCGACATGGCGATAAAGAACGGCCTGAAAGGAACTGACGCCACCACCCACAGGGCATGATCCGGCAGATGAGCCAGGTCCCATAGGTCTCGGGGAGCGCAGCGGTCGAAGAAGGCGAGCAGTTTCCCAAGGAGAAGTTCTTCAAGACTGACGGCGCGCAGGCTCGGCCGGTCAATCTCCCCAGGCTGCCAGAGCTCCAAAGCACAGGTTCCCTTGAGCGGAAGCCGGAAAAGATAATTCACGTCAACTTCTATCCGGTCCAAAGAGCCCAGGGCCGAAACGTACTGAAGGTGAAACTTGCGCCCCGCGAATGAATCGGAGGACTTCTGCACGTTATAGCCGGCCCTGTTCGCCATACTTGAAATCGCCTCTTCGATCCGGGGGCGATCTTTCAACATCTTGCCGCGCTCAAGGCTCCCGACATAGTTGAAGTCCAAGTCCACGGAAAGGCGCTTTGGAGGGCCGAAGCCAAGGTTGAGCGCCGTGCCGCCCTTGAGCGCCAATGCTTCCGAGAGAAGCGGCTGTCGCGAGATATAACCGGCCAGTTCTCCAAGCCTGGCCACCTTCTCAATCGCCGCGGCTTGGTATCCGGTCTCGGTTGCACTAAACGGCGAGGTGTTCGAAATACTGCAAGAGTCGCGGGTGCTTGTTGATCAATGGCGGAAGGACCACGACCCCGTAGAACCCGACCCAGCGTTCGGTTCCGTCCTGCCGGTTCCGGAAGCGCTGATGCTCCTTTCGCCTTTCTCCACTACGCTTAGAAAGCTGGTAGCTCCAGAAGTGCCTACATAGGGTGTGGTATAATAAAAAAAAGGGGGACTCTAGGCCAGATTATGCTACATTAGACCAGACCGACGTCACGGGAGAGGAATGGGAGTGGAATGGGAGTTGATTGCCACGCAATCGGAGCCAGACTGAAGCTCTTCAATCGCATTCGTCTGGGTGATTTCCCATCTCCCATCCATCAGCTACAGCTTCCTGACGGACGGGCGTTCTGGCTCAAGGACGATGGGGCTTGCTCTAAGCTGTACGGAGGCAATAAAGTCCGCAAGTTGGAGTTCATTCTCGCGGATGCATCAAAGAAATCAAAACGAATCCTCGTTGTGTGCGGTGATCTCGGCTCCCATACGGTCAAGGCGTGCTCCCTCTGGGGACGTTACACGGGATTCGATGTGTGGGCCATCGTTTACTCTCATAAGTGGGACGATGCTGCATCATGTGAATTGACAGCGCTCCAAGAAACTTGTGCGAGAGTGGTGCTCTGTGGTAGCCTCCTCGAGACCATCTGTCGTTCGTCTCTGTTGGCGATTCGCTCCAGTTGCTATTCAATACCGCTAGGGGCTTCTTCACCTTTAGGCACCCTTGGCTACGTCTGTGCAGCCATGGAGCTCGTTGGGCAAATTCAAGCTGGCGAGCTTCCAGTCGTAGAGCGCGTATACATCGCTTACGGAAGCGGTGGATCAGTGGCCGGACTCCTTATCGGATTTGCTTTGATGCAGGTTTCAATACGAGTGGTGGCCGTTCAGGCCACAGAAAGCATGCTCGCCAATGGATACACCACGCGACGGTTAGTTGGCAGAGCACTTGATTTAATCGACCCCGGTCGGAGCCTCTTCACGGAAGCAATGTCAAGGCTGGAAAGACTAGACCCGCGTTTCCTAGGTAAGGGCTATCACGACTGCACAATTGCCGCAAAGGAGGCTGTCTTAGTGGCTGCAGATGCGGGACTCAACCTTGAACCCGTATTTACAGGGAAGGCAATGGCCTCCATTCTTTCTGATCTATCTAGTCGTCCAAAAGCACCCTGGCTCTTTTGGAACACCCATCATGCTATTGCAAACAATGGTGACCAAAGCTAAAATTACCACTGCGGCTTTCGATCTTGGCACTGGACAAAGGAGGGACCCATGAGAAAGGCAATGAGAGAGGCGGGGCTCTTTTCCCTTTTTCTCGGCATCGCTTTTTGTTGTTTCGCCCAAGAGAATAACACGGCGCGCGAAGCAGACCATAAGGCGCTGAGAGCTCTTAAAGATAAGATCGTCATGGCGCTCAACACCAGGGACATAGGAGCCTTGTCATCGTGCTTGGCGAAGAAGTACGCGCTGATAACCGTCGACCAACAGGTCCTAACAAGTGAAGCTCAAATCCGCGAGTACTTTAAGAAGACTTTCGAATCGCCGACGAGTCTAGTGACAGCAGTGAAGCTCCAAGCCGATGCAGACATCCTCACTCAGTTCATCGGAGAGAATGCGGGCTACTGTTACGGCTCCACAACAGAGGCCTACACCATGAGGGACGGTCGGATGGTGCCCATGAAGAATCGCTGGAGCGCAGCCTTGGTTAAGGAAGACGGGGAATGGAAGGTTGCCATTCTCCACGGAGCGGCCAACTTCCTAGACAATGCCCTCCTTGCCAAGGTCCGTTCACAGCTCTGGAAGTTCCTATTTGTAGGGTTGCTTGGAGGCGCTCTTATTGGACTATGCGGCGGCCTTCTCATCGGGAAAGCACGGGGAAGGAAAGTGGCCTGAGCTTCTTCCACGCCGGGAGTTTGTGCCGGCAACTGACGAGGGGGTTGCCAAGTTGGTTGAAGAACTCCAGTACTCTCTTTGGCAACGCTTGGCGTTGTTGGGATTGAACTACCTTACCATGCTCGAAGTGGCACTGGCCATCGGGGTCGCATGCGCCCCTTGGTCGAGAGTATGGGAACATGTCGTGGCACCGGTTGTGGCGCTCTACATCCTCCCGCCGGTTGTCGCGCGTTTCATCTTAATTGCCTTCCCTATACGCCCGGGGCGGATTTCCATAGGGAGTGGAGGCTTTTTCACATGGTGGGCACTGGTCAATCTCCAGATGATCTATGCTCGCTTTACCTTCCTCGAAGAATTCCTACGCATCGTCCCAAGTCTTTACAGTATGTGGTTGCGGCTTTGGGGAGCGAAGATCGGTCGGCTCACATATTGGGGAGCCGGTGTGCGGGTGCTTGACCGCTCATTCATTCATATCGGGAACGACGTTATTATTGGGGCGGGAGTATGCCTAAGCCCACATGCCTTTATGCGATCTCACGAAGGAAATATAGAACTCCAGTTGGCTCCCATATTTATTGGTGACCGCGCTTTGCTTGGTGGTTATTCGCTCCTCTCTCCAGGCACAGAGATCGCTCCCGGTGAATGCACCCACGCGTTTCTAATTTGTCAGCCATACGTTTCATTCAAAGGTGGTCGCCGTACGAAGCCAGCTGGAAATGATAACCCAAGCGACCGTTTCCTTGAATGGCTGCAGCGATGAAACTGGACATTCATGTGCACATCGGCGGAGCCGATGAAAAGCACAACGGGAACTACTGGAATCCAAGGAACAAGAGCAACCTTTTCCTGCGCCTTTTTATGAGGCAGCTTGGTCTCCGTAAGGAGGAGGTCAACGAAGCCTCCGACGAGAAAATCAGATCCCGTCTGCTCGCGTGGCTTGAAGAGAGTTCTATTGAAGTAGCCGTGGTTCTTGCACTGGACGGTGCCTACATGGAAGACGGCACGTTGGATTCTATCAAGACGAGGATGATCGTAAGTAATGAATATGTTGCATCCATAGCCCAAAACAACCCCAGAGTTCTTTTCGGTGCCAGTGTGCATCCTTACCGCAAAGACTCACTTCACTATCTCGAGAAGCTGATACAACGCGGAGCCCGCCTTGTGAAATGGATCCCTTCCGCACAGGGTATCGACCCGCTTAGCCCGAAATGCATGCCATTCTATGAATTGCTCGCCCACTACCGGATCCCCCTCCTCTCACACACAGGCGTCGAGCACGCTCTTAGCGGAGGCGATCAGCGTCTCAACGCTCCGACCCGTCTTATCGCGGCGCTGGAACATGGGGTTTCTGTCATCGCGGCCCATTGCGGGACGATCGTCTACCTTTACGAAAGGAGCGGATTTGGGGAGTGGCGCAGAATGGCTCTCGAGTATGAGCGATTCTATGGGGACATTTCGGGCTTCTTCTGTCCGACTCGGATGCCCGCCCTCAGGGCAATTACAAGGGATCCCCGCTTGGTCAGCAAGGTAATTTATGGCTCGGATTTTCCGGCTATGGTCTGGCCCACCGCCTGTTTCCCATTCATCGGTACGAGCGTGGTTCGGAAACTGGGTCGCATCAAGAACCCTTTTGATAGGGCCTATCGTACGTTGCAGGCGTTGGGCGTGCCTGACGAGGTTTTCACTAGAGGATGGGATCTGCTGTCTTTGAAGTCGAACCGCCCTTCAGCTGGAGCTGTTCGATGACTTCCTTGCCTTGGCGCTTGCCTTGGACCTCAGACGACGTTCCTCACGCCGTTTTGGATGTTGGGAGGGGCTGCAATATTTCTTGCCGGACTTGTTTCAACTCTCTTCCGCCCACGACCAGGACGCTGGATGAGATCGAGCGTGACCTAAACCTCTTAGTCCGCCTGCGCAATCCCCATTCCGTCGCCATCGTCGGTGGAGAAGCGACGCTTCACCCCCAGCTCTGCGACATCGTCCGGATGGTCCGTGCGCGTGGCATCCATGTCGAGCTCTTCTCCAACGGGGTTCTTCTTACGGAGGAGAGTCTTGGGGCTCTAGCAGCTGCGGGGACGGACATGATCTTCCTTCACGTCGAGGTCGGCCAACGGCGTCCCGACCTAGCTCCCGATGCCACTCTAGGTGAGGTATTGGCGCTAGTGGAGACCAAGTCGAAACTGATCGTGTCCGCAGAGATGGAATCCGGTCTCGTAGCGACGCTTTTCGAGAACCGACTTAAGGAGGCCGCTGACATCGTTCGATGCGCATTAGAGTCACCAAACCTTGCCTATGTCTTATTCACGCTGTTCAGAGATAGTGCTTTGTTGTCTAGGATCCGGGGAAACCTCGGAAGCGCGATGTGGGGGGAAAGGACCGGTCTATTGTCAGATCGCAAAGACAATCTAGACACGAGAATTGTGGGAGACTTTCTCAAGGCCCAATTCGAATTAGAGCCCTTTGCCTACCTGGGTTCCAACTTGGACGACCAAGACCCGCGCTGGATTTCCTACTTAGTCGGCACCGTCCATGCTCCTGGGCGCAAGACCTTCTATTCGAGCCTCTTGCCAAGTGCGGCCGAGAAGCTCTTCCTGGCCGCACATCGCAAGCTCGGGCGAAGGTACCCGTTTTACCAGCGAGAGAACCCCGGCCGCTTCCGGGTGCAGCTCATATTGAACGCGCTGACGGGGGGCGCCATCGCGGGAAATGTGTCCCTTCTCTACAGGTCCATCTGTAGTGGGTCCAGGCTCGGCTATACCCGCATCGTGGTCCAGACCTTCGCAGACGTCTTGCCCGATGGGCGTGTCGTGCACTGCGCCCACTGTCCAGACGCGATGATTCATAACGGGGCGCTGGTTCCAGTGTGCCTCGTGGACCGGCTAGAAGGGGAACGAGCCTCACCGCCACAAGAACTTCGCGCACGTCACCCGGAGAACCAATGCGTATCCTCTTGATCATGCCCGATGCCCACATGCACCGAATGGCCATAGGGCCGTGGGTGCGCTCCTTTCGGGAGATGCCGCTTACGCTTTGTACGCTGGCTGGATTGGTACCTGAGTCACCGGATATCACGGTGAAGCTCGTGGATGGGAGTGTCGACCCAATTCCCTGGGATGAGGCCGTAGATTTGGTAGGGATCAGTGTCATCACAGGGTGTGCGCATCCGGCCTACTCCATCGCCGATCACTTCCGTAGCCGCAAGATTCCCGTAGTGCTCGGGGGGGTTCACGTCACCATCCTGCCTGGCGAGGCCGCTCCTCACGCAGACGCGCTAGTCATTGGCCGGGGTGAGGAGGCTTGGCCCCGCCTGATTCGGGACTTCATGAAGGGGAAAATGGGCAAGGTCTATGTAGAGAAGGATCTGCCAGGGGATTTCCTGGAGGGTGTACCCCTCCCTAGTCGGGAACTGCATCGCCGAGGGGGATACATGGTGCCAGATTCGGTTCAAGCTACCAGGGGATGCCGCCGCTCGTGCGATTTCTGCACCGTTCCCGCGCTATGGCCCCACTACCTGAGGCGTCCCATAGGCGACGTCATCCGCGATATAAAGGCCACCAGAGGCAGAACAATCGCCTTCAACGATGTGAGTTTGGCGGACGACCCTGAATATGCCAAAGAGCTCTTCCGGGCCATGATTCCCCTGAAGAAGCGATGGGGTGGCCTAGCCACAGCAGATATCCTGGACGACCCAGAGCTCTTGGAACTTATGGCCCAAAGCGGATGCGTTTACCTTCTGTTCGGCTTCGAGTCTGATAACCGCAAAGTCCTCAAGCAAATCCGCAAGGGATTCAATCATCCGGTGAACTACGCCGAATTGATGAGGACAATGCACGGGCTGGGGATCTCGGTTCAGGGCTGTTTCGTTTTCGGTTTTGATGAAGATGATCCTACTGTCTTTGAAGCCACCGTCGAACGGGTGAACGAACTTAAGATCGATATCCCCCGATACTCAATATATACGCCTTACCCCGGCACGGCCCTTTTCCAGCGACTTCTGGCCGAAGACCGGATTCTGAGCTTCAATTGGGACGATTACGACACCATGCACGTGGTGATTCAACCCGCACACATGAGTCCCGAGGACCTCTATTCGGGCTTTAAGTGGTCCTACCGTGAGACCTTCCGAATTTGGCCGATCATGAAGAGGATGCGGGCCGCTGGTGTGGCGTCGGCGATTAACTTTGTGGGAAACCTGACTTACAGAGTATTCGTGAGGCGGCTCTACCATGAGCAACGGTTTGCCTCTCCCTACTCCACCTGGAACCCAGGCAGTCCGCCCTCGTCGGACCATTACAGGAAGGCCTTCTGCGGAGATGTAGCATGCCCCGCGTGACCCTCATCTACGCCAGTATCGGACGGGCACCTGGGCGGAAGTTCGTAAGGACATGGCAGCAGGAGCCCCTGGCGATGGGCGTGCTCGCGGCACTCACGCCACGCGACTGGGAGGTTCGTTTTTTCGACGACCGCATAGAGCCTGTTGACTACGACGAGCCTACCGACCTGGCGGCCATCTCGATCGAGACCTACAGCGCGAGGCGGGGGTACCAGATTGCAGCCCAGTACCGCAGGCGAGGAATTCCAGTGGTATTTGGTGGCTACCATGCCACTGCCTGTCCCGAGGAAGCGCTGGAACACGGTGAGGCCGTGTGTGCCGGCGAGGCAGAGGGTGTTTGGACCAGTATTCTTGAGGCCGCTGTGGCTGGCCGCATGGGGGGGGTTTATCGCGCGCCTTCGCCCCCAAGCCTGAGCGGCATCAAGGTTGACCGTCGGCTGTTCGCAGGGAAGCACTATCTTCCGCTCGCCTTAGTGGAAACCGGCCGGGGATGCCCATTCCGGTGCAACTTCTGCTCCATCAACGCCTTCTATGGCGGGCGATATACGCCGCGCCCCACCGTGGATATCATTGAGGAGTTGCGCGGGATCAAACACCGCGACGTGTTCTTCGTCAATGACAACATGACGGGGGATTTAGAGTCGGCGCGTGAACTCTGCCACGCGGTCAAGCCCTTGAAGCTCCGCTGGATGACTCAGACCAGCGTCGCAGGACTGAGGGACGAACAATTCGTCCGCCTGATGGGTGAGAGTGGCTGTATAGCCGTTCTGATCGGATTCGAGTCCCTCCAGTGCGAGAACCTTGCCAGCATGGGCAAGGGCGTCAACCACGTGGGTGAATACTCCGAGGTACTAGGTAACCTGAGGCAAGCGGGGATCCTTGTCTATGGAACTTTTGTATTTGGATATCCCTACGATACACCGGACCTTTACCAGAAAACGATAGACTTCGCATGCCGTGAAAAGATGTTCATCGCGGCCTTCAACCACTTGGTTCCTTTCCCTGGCACGCCCCTATACAGTGACCTGGCCTCACGGGGAAGGATGCGGTGGGAACGTTGGTGGCTGAACGACGAATACTACTTCGGGCAGGTTCCCTTCAACCCCGAACGCATGAGCGCAGATGACATAGAGTATGGGTGCCTCGACGCGCGACGACGTTTCTACAGCTATTCGTCCATCGCGCAGCGATTCGCGGATACCCAGTGCAACTGCGCCTCCCTGCGAAATGCGTTTCGCTATGTCAGCGTGAACCTTTTGATGCGGCGTGAAGTAACCGGGAAAAGAGGGATCAAGCTCGGTTTTCCAGAGCCTTGACTCCGGGAGGGGGCGAGTGTCGGGCGTAACCTTCCGACTCGGGACATCCAACGACGACGTCCTCATTCGGAATCTCCTCTCGGGGGACCTTACGGTCCGACCTTTCCCAATCTCCTTCGTGCAATCTCCGTCGTTTTTCACCGCACTCAGGGCTCAGGGCGAAGACCCGGCGGTAATCGTTGCAGAGAGCGGAGGAGAACTGGTAGGTGTCGGGGCCATCCTGAAGAGGAGTGTCTACGTAAACGGACGCCCGGAGACAATCGGCTATCTCAGCGCCCTTCGCGTGGCCCCCCGAGGGAAAGAGATCATGGTCTTGGCCCGCGGGTACCAGAAATTCAAGCGGATGCACGACGAGACCCTGCGCCTCCCCCTATACCTCACCACGATCATGAAAGGAAACAACACCGCAGAGCGGATTCTGACGAGTGGCCGCGCAGGACTCCCCGCTTATCAGGAGCTGGGAAACTACACGACGGTGCTGATTCCCGCTTTTCGCGGACGCAAATCCGCCAAGCTTCAGGGCTGCCAAATCGAGTCAGGAGAAGGGACAGGGGCCTCCCGGATCCTGGCCGCGCTTCATGAGCTGGGGAGTGCAAGGCAGTTTTTTCCCGTGATCACTGAATCAGAACTGCGAGGGGGTTCGGGTCCATTCCCAGGAATGCGACTGCAGGACCTCCACGTGATTCGCTGTGCCGAAACTGTACTGGGGACTTTGGGCGTCTGGGATCAGCGGGCCTTTCGCCAGGTGGTTCTTCCCCGAAATAACCCTATGATCACCGCCTTGAGGTTCCTAGCGAGAGGTGCGATGCCTCTGCTGGGGGGTCCCTTTCTACCTCGTCCTGGAGAGCCATTTTCTGTGGTCATAGGGGCATGGACCACTTGCAGGTACAATGCCGCCCCGGTGTTTCGCTCGCTACTTTCCCACGTTCTCCGTGACCTGGCAATGCGTCGGGTAGGCTGGCTCGCCCTTGGATTCTTCGATGAAGATCCGCTGCTCCAGGTGGCGCGAGAGTTTGCCCACCTCGCGATGAGGAGTCGGCTTTTTCGGGTCGACTGGGAAGAGAATGGCTGCCCTGTCTTGGAACTCGACGGACGGTTGCGCTACCTAGAGCTAGGCAACTTGTGAGGCCATGAACATGTCTTCTTCGATGGCAAGCGTACTGCCAGTGGTCGATCTTCCCCAGCCATGGCGGGAGGACATGTTCGCACTCATGGAGACCTATTATCTCGGCGTAGAGAAGTCGCGCTTTGAAGAAGATCTTAAGGAAAAGGACTGGGTGGTTCTTCTGGCAGAACCGCATGGTCCAGTCCGAGGCTTTACGAGTCTGAAGTTGTTGGAGTGCCAAGTCGCTGGGGTCCCCATACGAGCGGTCTATTCGGGTGACACGGTCGTCGATGTTGCCTGGCGGCGGAGCTTATCCCTTGAGAAAGCGTGGATACCCTTCGTCTTCTCAATGGTGAATAACCAGGTCGGTTACAGGTGGTATTGGTTCATGGTCTGCAAGGGATACAGAACCTACCGCTACTTTCCAACTCACTTCTATCGATACATCCCAAACGTACAAAGCACCGAGTCCGCATTCGACCGTGTCGTACTGAACACGCTGGCCGAATTGAAATTTGGGCGGGCATTCGACCAAACCACCGGCTTGGTGACGCCCGCTTGCGATTATGTCCTTAAACCTGGCGTTGCAGATGTCACGGCTCGAGAGCTAGCGAACCCGCATATCTCCCTGTTCGTCACGAGAAACCCGAACTGGCAAGAGGGGACGGAGCTAGCCTGCCTCGCTGAGCTGACGCCGGACAATCTGCGCTCCTTCATCAGGCGTCTGCTGCCTTCGGCAGAAGGGGCTTCGCCATGAAAGCCCTTGTGGCCAACGGGCTCTGGTGGGGTGCTACTTGGCCGGGTGCCATCGCTTTCGACTACGCTCGGAATCGCGTGGAATCGGCCCAGCGGACCCGCCTCAAGTCCATCCTCGATGGCTGCAGCCACACCCGTTTCGGCAGGTTGCACGGATTTGGTTCTATTCGGGACCCGGAGGAGTACAGGTGTCGGGTGCCGATTGTCGAGTATGCCGACATCGAGAAGGACATACAGGAAATTGCGTGCGGAACTCACGATGTACTATTTCCAGGCAGGCCAATCTGCTTCATTCCCACCAGTGGGTCTACGGGTAAGGGCAAGCTAATACCGTACACCGAGGCTCTCCATAACGAGTTTCAGGCCGCGCTCGCACCTTGGATGTTTGGATTGTTCCGCCGAGAGCCGAGGATGCTTGGCGGGAGAGCTTACTGGTCCATCTCTCCAGCTGGCTTCCAAGAAAGGACCACTCCAGGAGGAGCCCGCATCGGATTCGAGGACGACACGCAGTACTTGCATCCGATTCTGCGAGGGCTGACGCGCCTGACGATGGCCGTACCTAACGAAGTCAGCCAGATTCGGGATGTCGAAAGCTTTCGATATGTGACTCTGGCATTTCTATTATTGGCAAGAGACCTTCGCTTCATCTCTGTCTGGAACCCGTCCTTCTTGACCCTCCTCCTAGCTCGGCTCTCCGATTGGGGGGAACGCCTGGTGTCAGATGTTCGCCGGGGTACCCTCTCACCCCCGACAGCGCTGGGTGAACCGCTACACCGAGTGCTGGAAGGTCGCTTCGGCGGCCCCAACCCATTCAGGGCATCGGAACTCCAAGCCAAGCTCTCCTGTCCGTCCGTCGAAGGGGAAGGGCTTTATCCTAAGCTCTGGCCCCAGCTCCGCATCATCAGCTGTTGGGCCGATGCAGCTGCTCGGAGATCGGTGGCGGAACTAAGTGCCTTGTTCCCGGGCGTAGCGATTCAACCGAAAGGCCTGCTCTCGACCGAGGGAGTAGTCTCTTTCCCGCATTCGACTAATCGAGCTCCTGCTCTGGCAGTGCGGTCCCACTTCTATGAATTTGTCCCCGACTCGGGAAGCGGCGCCCCCGTGTTCGCTTGGCAGCTCGAACCCGGGTTCCGCGGCCAAGTCGTAATCACGACGGGCGGAGGGTTGTACCGCTATCGGACCGGGGACATGGTCGAGGTCGTTGCGATAGATGGGGGGTGTCCGCTGTTGGAGTTTATCGGGCGCGGCGACAAGGTCTCAGACATATTTGGCGAGAAACTCCATGAGGCCCACGTCGCGGAGGTATTGGATAGGCTCTTCCCGCGGGAACCCCTGCGATCGACGTTCGCGCTCCTCGCGCCCGACGGGCCACCCGATCGCTACACCCTCTTCATCGCGGGAGCAGAGCCTCCGAGCATGGCCGAGCGTGATGCGCTTGAGACGGTCCTTGAACGGGGACTCGCTGAGAACATCCACTATGAATATTGCAGGAGACTCGGACAGCTTCAGAGTGCCTCAATCTGTTGGCTGGCCACCGAACCCCAAATCGCATCAGAGCGGTTCCTCCTCGAGAAGAGCAAGAGGGGAACTCGCTTAGGGGACATCAAACCTCCGCTCCTGGAGAACGGGCGCGGCTGGCGCGAGATCCTCATGAAACCGTCGACCCCTACCCCCGTGGTCTCCAATCGAGGGACGGCATGACCGGAAGGCCCTTAGCTCGGAGACTAACGGCCCACTGGAAGAGCAAAATCGCCCTGGCAATCTGCATGAACATGGGGTTTTGGCTGGCCTACTTCGGCCTCCAGCGATACCACTTTTCTGCTCCAACCCTTGTCCCCCCCGTGGCCGTAGATTGCCTCATCCCATTCTTACCCTGGACGATCTATCCCTACCTCTCTCTCACCCTCTTACTCCCGCTGGCCCCATGGTTCATGGTGAGTCGAACCGATCTCTTCAACTACACCATGGGCCTGGGCATGATAATCCTCACTGCCTGTTCCTTCTTTCTCATATGCCCTACAATTTGCCCCCGTCCACCAGCCGCAGCATCTTCTGGAGGCCTCTATGGATGGGTAATCAAAGTGGATGCACCGATGAATGCATTTCCTTCCCTGCATGCGGCTCTGGCTGTGTTTACCAGCCTCTGCTGCAGTCATCTGTTGAAGAAAACGCGACGGAGACACGTTTTCCGCTTAGCTCTCTGGTTCTGGACGGCGGGAATCCTTATAGCGACGCTTTCTACCAAGCAGCACGTCTTCATAGACTTGATAGGGGGCTGTACATTAGGCGCGGCTGGCTATGGTCTAACGCAAGCCCTGGAAAGACAGTTGGTGACCGCCTCACGACCGGGGTCAACGGAACCAACACCATGATGCATCGTGGCAGTACAGGAGGACAGGCCGCGGCGAAAGCCCTCGTTGAAGTTGGCGTGCGATGTGTCTTCGGAATCCCAGGCGTCCGCGAGATAGAGCTCTTTGATGCCTTGGTCGCCTCGGGCATCGAAGTTACGCTCGTGACGCATGAGCACTCTGCGGCTGTTATGGCCGATGCGTATTTTCGATCAACAGGGATGCTTGGTGCCTTCGCGGTCACCAGCGGTCCAGGGGTTACGAATGCATTGACGGGCATCGCCGAAGCGCGCGCCGATTCCGTACCGGTGCTAGGGTTGGTCACAAGCATGGAAGAGTCCGTGCGTTTCGGTTCAATTCATGAGATGGACCAGGAGGCAGTCCTGAAAGACATCGCAAAAGCTGTCTTCCGGCCTTGCTCTCCGGCCGATATCCACTCCGTAGTCAAGCGTGCGGCTCTCTGTTCGAAGAATGGTGAGCCCGGCCCCGTGATCATCGAGTTCCCTCCGGACTGGCTGTGGACCTCCGCCCGAGGTAACTCACCTGTTGTCGGCGAGGGGCAGAATCCGCCAACCCCGATTGAAAACGGAATGGATGAAATTGTAGCGCGTCTCAAGCGGTCCCAGGCGATTGGCATTTATGCTGGGGCTGGGGCTATGGACGCGCACGAGAATTTGCTGACCTTGGCTGAAATCCTTCAGGCACCCGTTTCTACTACTATTTCTGGTCGTGGCGTTATTCCTGAAGATCATCCCCTAAGCGTGGGCTGTGGATTTGGGTCTTCAGGACCCCGTGTAGCTAGGCGCACCTTTAGGAACGTTCACACTCTTCTTGCTGTAGGTTGCCGATTTTCTCAGGCCGCGACCGGATCCTACGGATTCAAGATGCCCCCAGAACTTATCCACATTGATTCAAGCCCCCGTGTCATTGGAGCCCAATATCCCGCGACGGCATCCTTAGTATGCAACGCTGGCGATGCGCTCAAGAGCTTGGTGTTAAGGTTATCAGATTATCCAAGGCCAATCAAAACAGAGTTACTGAACACCATTAGAAGCTCCAAGGAATCGCGGGAACGGGAAGTCTTAAACTCCCCCTTACAGAAAGGAAAGGTTCACCCCGCTCGGCTTCTTAGAGTGCTCAGAAGATTTCTCCCGCACGATGCTATCCTAACCACGGATTCTGGTTGCCACCAGTTTTGGACTCTCAGCGATTTTCCGGTCCTTGGCCCCCGGACCTTTCTTTCGCCCACGGACTTCCAAACCATGGGATATGGGCTGCCGGCCGCCATCGCTGCTAAAATTGCTCTCCCTGAGCGAACGGTTGCCTGCGTGATCGGAGACGGAGGTTTTCTTATGGAGGGCATGGAACTGCTAACGGCGGCCTCGCGTGGCATCTCACTCCTGGTAGTGATCCTCAGGGACGGTCATCTCGGATTTATCCGCGAAAATCAGTTGCGTCTCTATGGACGGGCGGTGGCAACGGAGCTGTCCCTTCCATCCATCAACACTCTGGCCGAGGCATTGGGCGTCGGCTACCTAAAGATCTCACAGGATGCTGAATTGGAATCTGTCCTTAGCCAAGCAAATTCGATGCGTGGCCCTGTGATTGCGGAAGCCTGCGTTGCCTATAATGAGCCATCCCCATATGTCCGTGGAGCCAACTGGAGTTACTTTCTAGGATCTACCACTCGGGTCCGTTTCGCCTTAGCCAAAAAGGTCGGCAGTCGCATAATGCACGATTGCTTGAGTCTCCCTGCGCGCGGATGGGGCAGAAGATGATCAGGGGTCATGTCGCGTCCAACTGGATCTTTTCCCTGTGGGTGTACGCAATTCCCGTTCCTCTAGTCGCAGCGCTAGGGGTTGCTTGGTTCCTTCGCACCCGCAGCACTCCATTCACAATCTATGTACTCTCCGTGCCTCTGGTCTATGGCTATGTGATGCCTTTTGTTGCGACGCGATGTTGCAGGATGTGGCAATTCAAGGGAAAGATGGTCTGGGGAACGATCTATGTGCACCATGGGTTCAAATACGCTGCCAGCCTAAGCCTCTTCCTGTTCTTGGCCTCTGCTGGTCTCTCTCGACTGCAATCGCCAAGCATCGTCGCGTATGCGTCCGTTGCTATCAGCACTGCCTTCTCTTATGCTTTTATTACATGGGTCCACGACATTCAACTAGTCAAACAGGGTATAGCCCACATTCATAATCAGCCTGCGCGCAAGGGCAAAAGCCCTGAGGAGATCGTGAGTTGGTATGCCCCCTTTTCTTTTGCCACAATAGGCTTGTGCTATGCAATCGGGAGCCTTATCTCGTATGAGGTGTTTGTCGTAAGGAGATGGACGACGATGCCTTGGGTCGCAAGTTGCTTCCTACTAGGTCTCATCTTGCTTTTTGGCCCGCCAAGCATAGTCTACTATTGGCTCAATCAGGAAGGCAGGATCGTCTCGTAGATTAACCTTGTCTCTTCAAGACATGCCTCAGTGCCAAGGGCCACTGACGATATTGAACAGTCTCCGTTTAAATTGAGTCACCGCCAGCAGTCCAATATTGTCCCTCTTGTTTAAGAGCAGAGCTTGCCTTAACTTGCTCCTTCCAGCAACGCTCGGGCCGTATGTCTTGGCCGCTCGCTTTGCAGGCCTTCGTTCTGATTAGGCTGGAGGCTTCCACGCAACTGTAATTCTAGCCAAGTCCCTTGCCAGCGCCCTGTGGGCTTTCTCTGTCACGGTCCTTGGATTTCTTTCCGGACAAGCAGGATGCCAGAGCCTTTGGGCTTTTGCCTGTCATCCCGCTTGCACTTCTCTTTATCGTGGCATCCTCCATCCTGATCCTCTCTTCGGCCGCGCTTCGCGCAAAGCTTCTCTTTTTGTCTATTTCTTTCAAGAGCTCCCCCCCTGTTTGTCTCGCCGCCTTGGTCTTGTGAGGGCGGCGAGACAAAGATGCTCCCCCCCAGGGACAAGGCCAACCGAAGATGGCCCGTGCAACAAGGGAGACTGAAAGATGAACGGAGTCAGGTTTCAGGTGGCGGAGGCAACATCAAAGCTTTTTCAGAATGATGAAGAGACTCCCTTCTCACGGATTCAGGCAGAGGGAGCGGGAGCACTCTCAACTCAAGAGCTTCTTTCCCTCTTGGTCACTCCGAAGCGCGGGACAACGCCGGAGGCCTCCGCGCGGTCACTTTTCGAGAAGGCCGGCAGCTTGAGAGGGCTTCTCAAGTATGACGTGCAGGAGCTTGTCAACATGGGAGCCACGGCCAAGACGGCCGTCTTTATCGCCGTAACCGCGGAGCTTATCAAGAGAACGTCTGAAGAAGATGTTCGCTCGATGGAGACGCTTT